>JBKBIJ010000007.1:0-22540 GCA_046299455.1 Brevinematia bacterium
AGCTTCTAGAGAGGTAGTTTATTGGGTGTAGAATCTTTTTAAGTGATTATAAAGCCAATTCCTGAACACCTTTAAGTAGGAAAGTAGTATTTTTTAGATATTCTCTCTAGAAGTGGATGGTACAATTGGAAATGAGGTAGATATTCTTACTCGGAAGCTAATTTCAAAAATTATTGGGACTTTTAATATTTTTTTGTATTTTTAACTACTTATTTGTAAAATTGATATTTTTGTCCTATGATTTATGGAGAAATGAAGAAAGATAGTTTCTTTAAGCTAGTAAAGTTTTTTAAGAATTACCCAATTTATTAAGATGTGTTTTTACACATTTAAATGTGAAAGTAGCGTTTTTGACACATCCTTACCTTTAAGTAGCAAAGTAACATTTTCGAAGCATTTTTGCTTATTCAGATAGAGTAGTTATTAATATACTTTTGTTATACAAATTTTGAATGAATGTATTTATTAGAATGGTTAGCTTTTTAAAGTAACTACTTACTCTTTATACTCTTTCTTTAGAAAACAATAATACATTTTTTTACTACTTACAACATATTCAATTGAATGATTACTTTTATTGTACTTTAATGTTCTGTAACTCCTAAAGTATTATAAAATTTGATAAATATCTTAAAGCACCTAGAATAGAAAAATATAGGTACATTTTTTAAACATAATTATGTAAATTTGACTTTTAATGTATATTTTGTATATTTTATTATCTAGTTAGGAGGGTTTTATGCCATTTAGTGTTGTTGATCTTAAGTTTGCTAAAGATGCTATTCCGCCTGTTTCTTCAAAAACTATGGAGATACATCATGACAGGTTATATGCTGGATATGTTAATAAGAGAAATGAGATTGAAGAACTTTTGAAAACTGTGGATAGAAGTAAATCTGTTGCTTCCTATAGTGCTTATAGGGCTTTGAAAGTTGATGAAACTTTTAATGCAAATGGTCAAATATTGCATGAGCTATATTTTGCTACAATATCTCCAGTACCTAAGCAACCTTCTGATAACTTAGAATTTGTTAAAAAGGCTAAAGAGGATTTTGGGTCTTGGGATGCTTTCATTGAGGATGTTATTGCATGTGCTATGGCTGCTAGAGGTTGGGCTATAACTGCTTATGATTTTAGAGATGGTAAAATACATAATTTCCTTGCAGATGCACATAACCATGGAGGTGTTTGGGAAACTTGGCCTGTTTGGACTATAGATGTCTATGAACACGCTTACTTTATAGATTTTGGATCAGATAGAAAATCTTATATTACAGAGATAATAAAATATGCAGATTGGGATGAAATAAACAATAGATTCCTTAAAGTTAGATCTATAGAGAAAATCATTAATTCTAGGTAGCATTAATTTAATTGAAAATAATCATTTCCCTACAATTGCAGAAATTTAATACTCCCTACTCTCAATTTGAATGTTATAATAAGATGAAAGTATACTTACTTTATAAAAGTCAATTATCGATTAACTATTATAACTATGATATTTTTGTTCTATGGGTTCTTGGGAGTAGGAGTTTCTTGGAGTGATATATCTCTTCAAGGAGCTATTGATCTATTAGGAATATTTATCTTGTTCTTTTCTATGACTTCTTAAGGAAACTTTGAGCGATGAGGAACTTTTAAAGTTCTATCCAATTTCTTGATGTGTTTTTGAAAATCTTTAAGGTAATTTTATTAGGTTGTATCTAGAAGTCTCGTATGAATTTGGTGTATTTATATAATAATTTTTGATATCCTTTCGCATTCAAGAGGTTATCCAATTCCCTAAATGTATTTCTTAACCTCCTTGAGTAGGAAAGTAATTTTCGAAACTCTCTCTTCTTTCTAATTTACTATTATTCATAAAGACTATTTAGATAATCTCTTTTATGGTATTTCTGGTTTCATAATTTATAAGAGAATGTAGCCTCTTGGATTTATTTCACTAGGTGTTTTCTGTAAATTTAGAACATTTCTTCTAAAATTCACTTTTTACTTGTATAACTTCGGTGAATAATTCTATGGAAGAATTTTTATTAAACCTTGACACTCGCATCTCAGAAGTTAATCAGATAATCTAAAAGCTGAAAAATATGCTTTTCTTTAACTTATAGCCCTTAATCCATGCTAACTCTTCTCCCTTCTTGTTCATTCTTATTCATTCTTATTCATTCTTATAGCCTATTCAGGCAAATTACGTTATAATATTTCATTATTCATTATAACTTTCTAAGAATGGTAGTTTCTTGGTGAGATTCCGTTAGGGATTTCCTATGAAATTATAAACCTATTCTTCCTAACAACTTGTTTAGGCATTTTCTCTTAGAAAGTTTTGTTAAAGATCTAATTCTCTATGTTTATTTACCTAAGCATATCTTTACTAAAAGTTATTCTGATAACTTATTCTAAAGGTATTCTCTTTCATAACTTCTAGAAAGTATAGTTTCTTGAGGTGATAGGTATTTTTTAGGAGTGCTCTAATCTCTTAGGTGTATTTTTAGAAGTATTTAAATGGGAAATTGATATTTTGGGATTATCCAATTTTTTAAATATATTCTTGAACACCTTAAATAAGAGAGTAATATTTTTGCATATCCAGAAGGGGAATATAGGTTGTTTCAAAGATTCAATTAGCAAAGGATTTTAGAAAATAATTTAGGTTGTTTTTGATATTGGTATTTATTTTTGGAGAGTACTTCGTATAGATATTATACGATGTAGATTTTATGCTTAGTTAAACAAAAATTCTCAGTTATATTTTTTTGTTGTTAAACTGAGGTTTTGCATATTTGCATAAAAGATAATAATTTGATACGTAGGAAGAGAAGTAAAAAGGTTTTTATAGTTCTAGAATGAACTCTTTAAATCTTTTTACACCTTCTTTTATAGATTCCATGCTTGCTGAGAATGATAGTCGTACGAAGTTATCTTCCCCAAATGCTACACCTGGTACTAATGATAGTAGTTTTTTATTTAGTAGTTCAGAGCAGAAGGTTATTGAATTTTTTATATTTTCGTTAAAGCATTTAGAAACGTCTATAAAGTAATAAAATGCACCTTTGGGGACAAATACTCTTATCTTATCTATATTTTTTAATTCATTTTCAATGTAGTTCTTCCTTTTTGAAAATTCTTCGAGTATTTTTTTTATATCTTCGTCATAGTGCTTTAGGAATCCTAGTAATGCGTACTGTACTATTGAGGCAGTACCAGACGAAATATGGCTTTGTATTGAGTCCATTACTTTCGATAATTCCTCAGAAGCACATACATATCCTATTCTCCAGCCTGTTATCGAATGCGATTTTGAAAAACCGTTTATTGTAATTGCTATTTCTTTTGCTTCTGGTGACAGTGAAGCAATGCTTACAAATTCACCTTGGTACACATAGTTTTCATATATTTCATCAGATATTATATAGAATTTTTTTTCTTTGGCAATTTTTAGTATTTTTTCTAATATTTCTTTGGGATAGATTGCACCAGTTGGATTGGATGGGCTGTTCACGATTATAGCTTTAGTTTTTGGGGTTACGATTGATTCGAGTTTTTTTATATCTGGTATGAAGTCATCTTCTATACTAGTTTTTAGTATTACAGGTTTAGCACCAACTAGTTTTATCTGTTCTATATAGCTTACCCAATATGGTGATATTAGTATAACTTCATCTCCTTCGTTACATATCGAAGAAAGTGCCAGATATATTGCTTGTTTTGCGCCTATAGAGATTACTACGTTTTTATAAGAATAGTCAATATTGTTATATTTTTGGTATTTTTCAGCTATTTCTTTCCTTAGTTCTACTATTCCTGATGTTGGTTTGTAAGTGTTTGTGCCGTTGGTTTTTAGGCACTTTTCAATATTTTCTATTATCCATTCAGGTACTGGTAGATCAGATTCACCTGCAGTTAGATTTATAACATCTAGGCCTTGAGCTTTCAATTCTTTTGTTCTTGTACCTATTGATAGAGTTTGAGAAGGTTCAATTGATATAGCTTTCTTCGATAGAGAAAAACTCATTTTCCCCTCCAACTAAAAATTTTGAATGATAGTTGTTTGTCATTCAAAAAAACAAAGAAATAGAGCTATTTTTATTGTATTCATGTTTCATAAATTCTAAAGAAAAGTAATTTCTTGTATTGATAGGAAGGTGTGTATTCATAGTGTATTTATGTAAGAGCCCTTCGTGTTAACAAGAAATACGTACAAATTGAATTTTTGAAACACTCTCAGTAGTAATTGTTATGGTATTTATCTTACATAACTTCATTTGTTTCTTATTCGAGAGTATTGGTAAAATAAAAGTTTTAGTCTCCTAATGGTACGGATAGCATACAAAGAAAAAGCAGTTTACATGAGTGATAAACTTTAAAGCGTCTACAAATTTTGAAAGTAATACCACACTCTAAAATCAAAAAATATATAATCGAATAATCAAACAATTATAATAAGTAGAATATATCTTACTCAGAAAAGGGCTCTTATGGTGTTTATGTTTCATAACTTTTAGAGAGGGTGATCTCTTATAAGCTTTAGTGATTTCTGTAAATTTGGTTTATCTGTGTAAGAATTCTTTGTGTTAAATGTTCAATAAGCTAACCCTAGAAGATTTTTAGAGAGTAATTTAGATTGTAGATACAGGTAAATATCCTGTTCGTTCTTTAAGAGTCATCCATTTTTTAGAGATATTTTTGAATGCATTTGAGTAGCAAAGTAGTACTTTTGAGATATTCCTTTGAAATTTCTGATATTTTGAATTATAATAATAATAAAGAAGGGGTTTATGAGGTATGTTAAATTTTTTCTAAGTATGATTTTTCTTATTTTAGCGCTTATAAGGTCTAGGTTTTATTGTTTTATCTTGTAGTTCTAGTTCGCCACCTCCGCCAGCTAGTGATAATTCTGGTAATTTACCAAATGGTGGTGGTAGTTCATCGAGTTCTGATACTAATAAACCTTCTGTTAGTGTTTTAGTTCCTACTAATGGTCAGATTATAACAAATGTTTTTGAAATTTTGGTACAAGGTAGTGCTAGTGATGAAGGTAGTGGGGTTAAGGGAGTATACCTTAGGTTAGGTGAATCTGGTGGTTTCGGTAAAGTTAGTGGAACTGTGAATTGGAGTACTAACATTTATGTAGATGAGGGAAGTAATATAATTTACGTTTATGCAGAGGATAACGCTGGAAATAAGAGTGCTACCAATAGTATAACGTTTATTGTTTATTTTACTTCGGTGTATGTTTCTGTAAGTGGTGATGATAATAATAATGGAGGGCCTTCTTCACCGGTTAAAAGTATACAAGTAGGGTTGACTAAAGCTTTCCAGTATGGGACTAAATATGTTTATGTTGAACAGGGCACATATACGCCTGGTAACGGATTAAATGCTTCTAATAGTGGTGTTGTGATAACAAATGGTAATGTAAGGATAATAGGAGGATGGGATAGTAGCTTTAGTAGTATAGTGGGATATAGTGAATTAGATGGTACTAATAGACTGTATCATGCTATTTTCATTAGCAATGTAACTAACGTTAGACTGGAAAATTTGGTTGTTAGGGGAGGAAAAGCGAATGGAATACCACCACACGACGGTGGAGGGGGGATATATATGATTAATGTTTCACATTCCATTTTCACAAACGTGATTGTATCGAATAACAGTGCTACAAATGGGGGAGGTATATATTTGATCAACTCTCATAGCAATACGATAGTTGGTAGTGTATGTAGTAATGTTGCTGATTGGTATGGTGGAGGTATTTATGTTACGAACAGCAAAGATAATGCTATAATTTGTGAAATCTATAATAATAATGGTCCACTTGGAGGAGGAGGAATTTTTATTATTTCTGGGGTAAGTAATGTAATAAATGGTAATGTGTATAGTAATGTTTCTCAGAATGGTGGAGGTATTTATATTTCGAAAGGGTTAAGTAATACCATAAATGGAAATATATATGGTAATAGAGGTGATAACGCAGGAGGAGGAATTTATGTTGAATATTGTACAAATAATAGTATAGATGGTAGTATATATAGTAATGTTTCTTACTATGGAGGAGGAATAATTCTAATTGATTCTCCTAGCAATGTGTTGAGTGGAAATTTTAAAAATAATATTGCCCAAGAAGGAGGAGGGATATATTTGGATGCTTCTTATGGAACCATGGTAAATGGTAATGTTATTGCTAATGTTGCTACTAATGGAGGAGGATTATATTTGAATTGGTCAGATGGTAATGTAATACATGGAAATTTTGTAAGTAATGTTGCTAACCGTGGAGGAGGAATGTATTTGGAGACTTCTCATAATAATATGATACACTGTGAGATTAAGAACAATATTGCTCAACTGTATGGTGGAGGGATATATTTGAGTTATTCTGAAACTAATACCTTTGATGGAGAAATTGTAAATAACATTGCTCAACAGCAAGGAGGAGGAGTATATTTGTTTAATTCACGTACAAATACAGTAGGTGGAAACATTGTGAATAATTTTGCTACTAATGGAGGAGGAATATATTTAAGTAGTTCTCATAGTAACGTGGTAAGTGGAAACATTAAAAGTAATAGCGCTACAACAGGAGGAGGAGTATATTTAGCTAGTTCGCATGGTAACAAAATAATTGCTAACATTGAGAATAATAGTGTTCAGAATTATGGTGGAGGAATGTATTTTATTAACTCACATGGTAATATGGTAAATGGTAACATCTTCGGTAATGTTTCTCTTGGTTACGGGGGAGGTTTATATTTAACTTCTTCTAGAAGTAATATAATAGGTGGTAATATTGTGAGTAATAAAGCTATTACTAGAGGAGGAGGAGTATATTTGGAAAATTCACATACAAATACAATAAGTGGAAATATTAAGAGTAATAATACTGTTGGAGATGGAGGAGGTGTATGCCTGATTTCTTCTCATAGCAATATGATAAATGCTAGTATTATTAATAATACTGCTAATAGCACGGGTGGAGGAATATACTTGAGATTTTCAAGTAGTAATAGTATAGCTGGTAGTATTGTGAGTAATGGTGCTCAGTATGGTGGTGGGATTTACTTGTATTCTCCTGCTAACAACAACAGTATACTTGGAAACATCGAAGGTAATATTGCTGAATATGGAGGTGGGATGTATTTACTTTCTTCAACTAACAATACAGTAAATGGAAACATTGTGAATAATTTTGCTACTAATGGAGGTGGGGGAGTTTACATTAATAACTCTGTAAATCTATCTATATTAAATTCGTACATAACGAATAACTGGGCGTCAGGAACTAGTTCTGTTATTCATTTGTATAACACTGCTTCTCTTACAGGGCTTATTATAAGTAATAACTACATAGGCGGTGATGGTAGTAGTACTGGTATTTATGAAGATGGAACAGTAAATATAACTGCTCATGTTCTGATGGATAATAAGTTTATAACTAATACACTAAGTGTTTTGTATAGAGATTTTGTTAATGGTAATCTTCTCCATATTACAAATGTAAATGATACTAGTAAAACAGGTGCTACTCCAAGTTCGACAAATAACGTAGCAACAAATATGTAGTGAGTGTTTAGGGTGCTGGGTAGTTTTACTCAGTGCCCTTTAGTTTATTTGTAGTTTTTTAAATTTCAGTATAATCACTTTTTTAAGACTTTTAGTTTTTTGTTAAATGACCTATCACTAGGTTATAGCCTAACTTATGGTGAGTGATAAGCTGAGGTTTGTTGACTGATATGAGAATTATTATAAACTTTTTGAGGTTTTTGCTTTAATGACAAAGAAGGTTTTTAGAACTGGAAATATCTAAATAGGTTTCGTTTAAAATTACTTTTTATGATAATAGTTTTGGATTTTGGTTCGCAGTATACTCAGCTTATTGCCAGGAGATTGAGGGAAATAGGGGTTTATACAGAAATATTTCCTTATAATGTTTCTAAGGAAGAAATTTATTCGCATGTTTTTAACACTGAGAGAGTAGAAGGTATAATTTTATCAGGGGGGCCTTCGAGTGTTTTAGATTCGGATTCCCCTAGTATTTCTCTTGGATTTCTTAAAGAATTTGGTGTGCCTATACTGGGGATATGTTATGGAATGCAACTTTTGTGTAAGTTGAAAGGAGGCCATCTTGAGAGATCGAAATTGAGAGAGTATGGATATACAGAATTAGATATAATTTCAGATTCGAGATTATTTAGAGGTTTACCTAGTAGAATCGTTGTTTGGATGAGTCATGGTGATTCTGTTACGAAACTTCCGGATTCTTTCAAGCCTGTGGCTTTTACCAAAAATGGTATTATTGCTTCTGCTGAGGATGAACAGAATAAAATTTTTTGTGTCCAATTTCATCCAGAAGTTTCACATACGCAGTATGGTAATGAATTATTGAGAAACTTTGCTCTGGAGATATGTGGTGCAGCTACAAACTGGTCTGTTGAAAAGTTTGTTGAATACAATGAAAGAGAAATCAAGAGTTTTGTTAAGGATAGACATGTTGTTATGGCTGTTAGTGGTGGTGTTGATTCGACAGTAATGGCTGTTTACTTGAATAAGATAATAGGTAGACAGTTAACACCAATTTTTGTTGATACAGGTCTTCTTAGGATGGATGAAGAAAAAGAAGTCGTTGAAAATTTTAGATCTCTTGGTATTGAAGTTAAGTACGTGTCTGCTAAAGAGGAGTTTTTAAAAGCTTTAAAAGGTATTAAGAGTCCTGAAGAGAAGAGGAAAATAATAGGTAAGAAGTTCGTTGAGATATTTTTAAAACATATCAAAGAATTAGATATACTTGCTCAAGGTACGCTTTATCCTGATGTTATTGAGACTTCTTCTGTCAAAGGGCCTTCTGCTACTATCAAGACTCATCATAATAGAGTTAAGGAGATAAGAGAACTTGAGAAACAAGGTAGAATACTTGAACCTTTCAAATTCCTTTTTAAGGATGAGGTCAGGAGGTTAGGCAGAGTTTTAGGTATTCCTGAAAGAATATTAAATAGGCATCCTTTTCCTGGACCTGGACTTGCAGTTAGGATAATTGGTGAAGTAACTACCGATAAACTTAACATACTTAAAAAAGTAGATAAAATTTTCATAGAAGAATTGAAAAATGAAGAATTATATGATAGTGTTTGGCAAGCTTTTGCTGTATTATTGTCTGATAAGGCTGTTGGTGTTATGGGGGATGAAAGAAGTTATGGATATGTTGTCGTGTTGAGAAGTGTGGATAGCGTTGACGGGATGACAGCAGATTGGTCTAGGTTACCATATGATTTTCTAAATAGGGTTGCTAACAAAATAGTTAGAGAGGTACATGAAGTGACAAGAGTTGTCTATGACATAACTTCAAAGCCACCAGCAACTATTGAATGGGAATAGTATGAAAATACTTTTAGACGCTAGAAGTATAAATAGAACAGGAATTGGTAGTTATACAAGAATGTTAATATATGGCCTTTTATCGAAAGGCATTGATTTTAAAGTTATGGGAAGCCAAAAAGAAATAAGAAATTTCTATCCAAATTTAGATATAGTTCATACATCTTCATCTATATATTCTCTTAGAGAACAAATTAGTACTCTTTTAGCTGAATTGAAAGCAAGTGATGTTAGTATAGTTCACTATACAAACTACAATAAATCTTTCTTTTCTAAGCTTCCTTACATAGTTACCATTCATGATCTTATACAATTTAAGTTTGGTTATGGTAATCCATTGAAGAGGAAGATTGCAAAAATTATGCTCGAAAATTCTATTGTAAGAGCTAAAGGAATAATTTGTGTGTCAAACTCAACAAAAGAAGATTTGGTTAATATGTTCCCTTACATTGATAGTAAGAAGATTTACGTAGTTTATAATCCTGCATATAACCCTACTTTGAAATTGGATAGCTCCATAGATGTTAAAACTAAGTATGGTATACCGAGTTACTTGCTTTGTGTAGGTAATAGAAAACCTCACAAAAATCTTGAACTTGCTGTAAAATCTTTTAACATTCTGGCTGGAGAGTTTAATGACTTGTTTTTAGTTATAATAGCTAAAAAGTTTGAGAGCAGAGATAAGTTAGATATTGAAATCGAGAATAGTGATTACAAAAGTAGAATTTTAGTTTTAGAAAATGTAAATTACGATGAACTTGTATCTTTTTATAAATTTGCGGAACTTACAATTCTTCCATCTTTATACGAAGGATTTGGTTTGATACCTTTTGAATCGATATCTTTTGGAACTTTAGCAATGGTTTCAGATATACCCATCATGAGAGAGTTATTTTTCGAGGAGGACGAGATATTTTTTGATCCTACGAATCCTCGAGATCTTGCACAAAGGGTAAAATTAGTTTTACTGAATTCTGAGAAAAAAAATATGCTGATAAACAGGCTAAGGAAATATCTAGAAGTTTATTCGTTTGAGAAGTTTATAGCTAAAACTATTGAAGTTTATCAAGAATGTTTACTCTAAAGGTGGTATATAACTCTTTCCTGTCTATTTTAGTTCCCAGAAATGGAATAAAGTGAGTTTTTATGGAGAAAATGCTATCTCCGTAAGTTTTTATAGATGATTCTATTCCAGCAATATCAAGTATGGTAGGTACAATGTCTAGTAGGGAAAGAGCATAAGGTATAGTTTTGCTCTTTATATTTGTTTCTCTTGGAGGTATCAAAAAGAATGGTACGATCTCCAAACGATTTCCTTCTATGTTTAACGTTGAGCCAGGATAGTTTTTGCCTTTAACCATGGAGCTATGATCTCCTACTATTATTATGGTTGTATTTGTAAGATAGTTTCTAACGAATTCGACGAATTCTCTAAGAGCACTGTCGACATAACTTATGGCATTGAAGTATTCCTTTACGATTGGATCTGTATACCATCGATTGAAGTGAGAGTTAGTGTATTTGTAGTGCTTGGATACATGTTCAAATGGACCATGCGAACTCATGGTAATTATGTAGTAGAAGAATGGTTGATTTTCATTTGTAATTATCTTTTTAATAAATTCAAACATTTCTTTATCAGGAGCTCCCCACCAAACATGTGGAAGGTTCATATCTATTCTGTCTTTAAATTCGTCAAAGCCTATCCTATGTAAAACTTCTCTTCTTGCAAAGTAAAATCCGTCATTGTTGTGAAAAGCTACACATCTGTAACCATGTTTTTTTAGTAGTCTAGGTAGTGATTGAGGGAAGGTATAGGTTTTGAGGTTATATAGGGAGGTATGTGGTGAAGCTTGAATGGAATTGAGAATAGAGAAATCCGCATCTGTTGTGCCACCTGCAGCAAAGTGATAGGAAACAACAACTGGTGCAAAAATACTTTTATACCTAAGTGATGCTAAAAATGGTGTTATATAGTTACCATTAAAAGAAACCCCAAGTACGGTGCTGTCAAGTGATTCAACTTGTATTAAAATTATATTAGGATTAGATTTTTTTGATACAAAATGTTTCTCAGGACCGTTGTCCATAAGTTGTACAATTTTATTCTCCTCTATTGCTAAATAAATTGTAGAGAATAACGTTAAAAATGGTCCATACTTTCTTATTGTACCTGTTAAATGTCTTGCTTCGTATAAAGATTGATTCGTAAGAAAATGATAAAAAGAAACTTTATTTCTTATAAAGTTTATTTCTCTCAAAATAACCAATACTAGGAAAAACACTAAGGATAGTAATAAAACGTTCTTGCTTGTTTGATGGGGAATTTTTTTGTCGAAAAGTATAAGTAAGATTCCTGGTAGATCGATAAGCCCTACTAAAAAAATAAAGGGGTTTAAAACAACTTTAAGAGTTGGTATAGCTTTGATACCTTCTCCAAGATGAGCAATTTGTGATATGGTAGGATATTGAGAGAAATAATTGTAGTAAAGTAGATATAACGTTATAAAAATATACTCGAAAAGAAAAAATATTGCAAAAATCCATTTCTTCTTATGAAAAAGGAAAACTACTAATGATGTTGTAAAAAATACCCAAATGAGAAAACCTAGTAATTGATTAAATAAAGATTTAAAGGTGTCAAAAAATATGCTGCCTATCAATATCGAGAAAACTAAAAGTTTAAAAACCCTAAGAAGTGTGTAAACCATTATAGAAGAATGGTTTAAGATAATATCTCTTGTGTTGGTATTCATAACAAGGTTCTAAAAAATAACAAGATTCTAAAAAATATAATCGAATCAATATTTTAACTTCAACTTCCCATTTATTCTACCCTACAACTTATTCGGATATGTTCTCTTATAGTACTTCTGTTCTATTGCTTTTAGAGAAAAATAGTTCTTGGAGTGATTTTACTAGAGGATTTTTATAAATTTGGAGTACTTAATCGTTCTTACAATTTATTTAGACAAGTTTTCTTATTAATGCCAAGACTTTTATAAAGACTCTCACATAGAATTATTTGCTAAGGCAAGAGATAGTTGTATTTCTGAAATTCCTTCAATTACTTTTTATAAGAAGTAATAATGATATTTGAATAACTTTGCCAATAGGAAATTTATTCTTTGCTTAAGCATTTGAATGTGAGTTTTGAGTTAGGTATGAATCTTGGAGATAAAAGTATTATTGCACTGAGATATTTATCTAATTAGGAAAAGTAAAACATTTTTTGAAACAGACTTTTTGTAGTTTATAACTTCTTTTAAGGAAATGTAATTTTCTTCGAGTGATAGTTCTTTTTAGAAGGTTATCCAATATCTAAGCATATTCTTGAGCATTTTTAAGTAGGAAGGTAGTATTTTTGGAATATCTTCTTTTACTATTAAAGTTTAGAAGTTTAAGTTTTTGGGGATGATTACTTTGAGATATTGCGTGTGTATGAACTTGTTTATTTTGTGTCACTATAGCTTATTTTAGTTCGTTTAATATTTTAGGAGGTAGTTATGAAAAGGATATTTATAATTACAATTTTGTTTATAATTTTTTTAGCAATAGTTAGCTGTCAAAAGATGCCTACTATTGAGGATATACCGATATCATCATCTCAGATAGAAGAGGTTCAAGATACAGGAATACCTTTAGTTGTTATAACATCTCCTAAAGAATATCAGATAGTTCCTGAAACTTTTTTAGTTAATGTGTTTGTAGTTGATAATGAAGATATAGAAAGAGTTGTTATAATGACACCTTCTACTAATTACGAGATAAAGAAAGATACAATAGAAATTACGAGGAACCCTAGAGGTTTCGTTTACACTTCATTGTCTAAGGAAGTTGTTTTGAGTTCAGGTGGTACAAACGAGATAAAGGTATTTGCAAGGGATGGTAAAGGTAATTTGAGCCTTACAAATTATCTTAAAATTATAGTTGATACTCAAAATCCTACAATTGGTGTTATAGGGTTTGAGCATATTACTGAGAAAGTGGTGAGTACCAATGTACAAGTTAGTGTATTTGCGAGTGATGATACCTTTGTTGAGTCGATATTTATTTCAGTGAATAATAGTGGTTTTTTAGAAGTTTCTAAGCCAGGTTCTGTATTTTCGACAAATTTATCTTTTGCTGATAACACAACGAATAGGCTAGGGGTATACTCTAAGGATGCTGTAGGTAGAATAAGTACTATAAAGTATATTACGCTTGTGGTCAGCGCTAATGTTCCAGTTATTGAGATAAAGAGTCCTTCAAATAATGTTTGGGTTAATACTAGCAATATAATTGTTTCTGGTCAAGCTAATGTAGCTCCTGGAGCTAGTATCCAGAGAATATATATAAACGTCAACAATACTGCTTGGGAAGAATTACCAAATCCACAACAGAATTGGATGGTTGCTAAAACTATACCTACTGAAGGTAGCAATATAGTTATAAAAGCTAAAGTAATAGATGATCAAAACAGAGAAAGTTCTGAAAGTTTGGTGGTGATAGGTGTTGACTGGACGCCACCTCAGGTTCAAATCGTTTATCCGCAGAATGGATTTACAGTGGATCAGAGTATAATTACTGCAAATGGGACTGCTAGCGACAACTTAAGTGGTATAAAAATTGTACAGGTAAGGTTAAATGATGGAAATTATGAAGATGCAATAGGTTTAGGTAATTGGAGTAAGATGTTATCATTGCAAGAAGGTACAAATGTGTTATACGCAAAGGCTATAGATAATGCTGGTAATATTAGAGAAGTTAGTATTTATTTATATAAGCAAACTAATGGTGTGCAACCTCCAACATCTGGTGTGTTTCCGGGAGATGGGCCTGAAGATCCAAGGGATTGGAGGGTTTACTTTGTGATGGTGGATAGGTTTGTTGATGGTTATTCTGGAAACAATAATATTTACGGTGATGAATATAGAACACCTAACAACGATAGTGACGAAGCTTTGAGATATTATAATGGAGGAGATTTCAAAGGATTGATTGATAATCTGGATTATATAAAAGAGATGGGATTTAATGCAATATGGATAACACCTGTTGTTAAGCAACCGGAGGGTAGGTATGTTAATAGTAGTCAAACTTATGATGCTGCTGGGTATCATGGATACTGGGGATACGATTTTGATAGCATTGATCCTCATTTGGAATCTCCTGGTGCTACTTATGATGATCTTATAAGAGAAGCACATAATAGAGGAATAAAGATAATTCAAGATATAGTTCCTAACCATGCTCATGGTGGAGATGCACATCCAAGTGTGAAATGGTATAATAATAGGTTGAAGGTTAAATTTGATAATCAGTGGTGGGAGTATAATCAAGCAACGGATCCATACTACAACAATACAAACGGTGTATCTGGAATATGGGAAAGTTCACCTGGATTTTTCAATTATAGAGGGGATTATAAGCTTTTAGATTTACTTGATTTTAATGAATGTGATCCAAGGACACGACAGCATATAATTAATGTTTACAAGAGATTTATAGATAGGGGTGTTGATGGGTTTAGGATTGATACTGTTGCATATATGAGGAAAGAATGGTGGGGATTATTTGCTGATGCTATGTGGGAATATGCAGCATCTAAAGGTAAACCTTGGTTTTGGCAGGTAGGTGAAGCTTGGGTTGCTACCAGGAGTGAAGCTTTGAGCTATACGACATATTCTACGCGTGGAGCATTTTCAATACTTGATTTGCATGGTTCATGTATGGATTTCCCAGGACAAGCTAAAGGGGTATTTGCAGGTGGAAGTGGATTTGAACAGATGGCCAACATTATGAGTAGTGATTATAGTGGTGCTATAGATCCAACGTTTTTAGGTACTTTTGTGGATAATCATGATAAACCTAGATTTCCTGGGGGATATTACGACAGTGATACTATGGTAAGAATATGGAAAAATGCGCTTAATTGGTACTTTTTAGCGAGAGGTATTCCTATTGTATACTATGGTACTGAATTTGAGGGGACATCTGATTCTATAAACGATTATGGAGCTGGGGAACCCAAGAATAGGAGATATGTAGGACAATCTAGAATAAACAATGCTAGAAACTATAACTATCCGATATACAGACATCTAAAGCTTCTCAATAAGTTAAGGGAAGCAGAAATAGCTCTTAGAAGAGGATCGCAGGTCAACATTCATTTGCAAGGGGATCTTGCTGTTTTCAGAAGGGAATATGTAAGTTCAGTAGCTTATGTTCTGCTTAATAAAGGTAGCGCTAATCAGAATTACACTGTCTCTTTACCGAATGGTAGCTATTTGTTGTTGGTGCCTTCGGGAGATGTTATAGTGACTAATAATGTAACTGTTAGTAGTGGGACTTATAATGTTAGTGTTCAAGCTAATAGTTTTTCGATATTGGTTTACAACTATCCACCTCCTGCTAGTTCGGTTTCGATATTTGGAAGTTATAGTACTAGCATGACTAGGGTTGTTGGTAACTTGTGGAGAGGTACTATAAATGTTTCTAGCCCTGGTAGCGTTAACGTTAAGTTTAATGTGACGTGGGGAACGACTAATAAAACTTTTGGAGATAATGATGAGATTGGGACCTTTTTACCAGTTAGTGGTACAGCGATTGAAAGTAGTAGTGATCCAATAACGTTTGATGCGCCTGTTGTTGGACCATATCAGGTAGAATTTAATGATGCAACGTTAAGTTATACGATAAAGTATGTAGGAACAATACCTATAACAACTATAATTGTTAGGTCTTTTGTTGGTGGTAATAATTGGGTTGGGGTTTGTGGTAGTTATTCGCCGCCTACAAGCTATAGTGATCCGGATAATAAGGTTCCTGGAATGGCTTGGTGGGGAAATGAACCGTCAACACCAATGGTATTTAAAGGAGTTGATAGTAATAATAGGAATATATGGGTATGGGTAAGTACTAATGTACCCTCTGGTAAGAAGATAGAATTTAAGATGAGGAGGAATGGAGTGGATTGGTATCCTGGGGCTAACTTGAGTGTGTTAGGTGGACAGAGTGCGGATGTAACATATGATTGGGGATTGACTTCGAATGAGGGTAGTCCAAGTACAATTGATACAAACTCGCCAACGGTTAGTATTGCTTATCCTACAAACAATCAGGTTATTGTTAATCAATCCAATATAACTATTTACGGTAATGCTTCTGATGATAGGAGTGGAGTAAATGAGGTGAGGATTTCTATTAATGGCTCGCCTTTCGTTTTGGCTAGTGGTACAACATCGTGGAGCTATACAACTAACTTAAACTTGAATACTACGAATAATGTTAGGGTTTATGCAAAAGATGTATCTAACAATATTAGTGTGACTAATAGTGTTAATTTCGTAATAACTAATATACCTTCTTCGGGTATTACTATAAATTACTTTAATACTAGTTGGAGTTCAGTTAATGTTCATTACAATGGTGGTTCTGGGTGGACTACAGTTCCTGGTGTATCTATGAATAATGTAGGTGGTGGATGGTGGAGAAAGGATGTTGATGCCTTGGATAAGGTTGATTTTGTGTTTAACAATGGGTCAGTTTGGGATAATAATAATGGTAAAGATTACGTTTCTATGCTTTCTTGGGCTACTAATATTTACGTAAGCAATAGTATAGTTAACCTAGGTAATGTGAGTACGGTAAGTGCTCCAGTGAATGTGAAAATTAGGTATTATAGACCTGATTGGGCTAATGTTTATATTCATTATTACAATGGTAGTGGTTGGACTACATCTCCAGGTGTAGCAATGACGAGTGAAGGTAATGGTTGGTGGGTGAAAGAAATAAATGTTGTTGGTAGTTATTATGAAATAAAATTTAATAATGGTAATGGTACTTGGGACAACAATGGTGGTGTGAATTATAAAGCAAACATAGGTTTTACGAACATAGTGATAAAAGGTGTAAAATGAGTATAAAGGGAGGATTACACCTCCCTTTGAGTTTTATATTGTTTATTTTTCTTCTGTTATAGCTCCTCTTTTACTTAAGATTACTGCTATAGCTAATGCTATTAGAGCAACCAAAACTATCAGTAGTTTTATCCACAACGATAGGTCTAATATTACTATTGGTGCTATAAGTAGTGATACGAGATTTATTACCTTTATTAAGGGGTTTAATGAAGGTCCTGCGGTATCTTTGAACGGGTCACCAACAGTATCACCAACTACTGCTGCTTTGTGAGAATCGGTTCCTTTACCTCCCAAAAATCCATCTTCGATCTTCTTTTTAGCATTATCCCATACACCACCTGCATTTGCCATAAATACTGCTAATAGTTGTCCTGTTAGTATAGCTCCTGCTAAGAATCCTCCTAGTGCCTGTGCTCCAAGTAGAAAACCCACGAGTATGGGTGAAAAGATGGCTAGTATTCCAGGACCTATTAGTTCTTTCTGTGCTGCTGCTGTAACGATATCAACAGTTTTACCATAATCTGGTTTTTCTCTCCATTCCATTATACCTGGTTTCTCTCTGAATTGCCTTCTAACTTCCTCTACGACCAAGAAGGCAGCTCTACCTACTGCTTTTATAGCAAATGATGAAAATAAGAATGGTACAGCTCCACCTATTAGTATACCTATAAATACATCTGGTAAGTTTATCTGTATTCCTTTTAGGAATAGTTGTGCTTCGTCTATGAAAGATCTAAAGAGTGATATAGCTGCTATGACTGCTGTTGCTATTGCTAATCCTTTAGTTAACGCTTTTGTTGTATTTCCTATTGCATCCATCCTATCTAGTACTCTACTAGCCTTACTATCTTTTACACCGGACATTTCAAATATACCGTGAGCATTATCAGTTATAGGTCCATATGTGTCCATTGCTAGTATGTAGCCTGTTGTTGTTAGTAATCCTAAACCTGTTAGTGCTATACTATATGCTGCTAAAGATAGGCTTTCTGGAAACACTAATAATGCTCCACCTATTGTACCTGCTATTACTACAATGGCCCAGACTGTAGATTCAAGTCCAACTCCCATACCAGTAAGTATTACTGTTGCGGGACCTGTTTTACTTGAGTATGAAACTTCTGTTGCAGGTTTTTTATCAGGATGCGTGAAGTAATCTGTTAACCACATTGTAACTATAGCTAAAAGTATACCTATTGAAGGTGGTATGAGAAACCTAAAATCAGGTGCTCCAGTTATAGGATCAATTAAGTAAAGATATATAACAATAGCGAAACCTATTATTGATAAAATTGCTGATAGCACGTATCCTCTGGTTATCCCTCTCATTGGATCTTGTTCATCTTCTTTCATTCTTACACTCCATATACCAACCATTGATGAAAATACTCCGATTGCTCTAAGTATGAGCGGGAACATTATAAGTTTTAGTGCAAATATTTCTGAGTTCTGACCATACTTTTGTACAAACACAGGGTCTAAGAGGGTTGCAGCTGCTAATATAATTGCTGCTACTAAAGTTACTTCGTATGATTCGAATACGTCAGCAGTCATACCTGCGCAGTCTCCCACATTGTCACCTACATTGTCAGCTATCGTTGCCGCGTTTCTTGGGTCATCTTCAGGTATTCCTTTCTCTACTTTACCAACTAGATCTGCTCCAACATCTGCTGCTTTTGTATATATTCCTCCTCCTACCCTCATGAATAGCGCTGCTAGTGCTGCACCAAAACCAAACCCTACTAAAACTTTCATGGCTTCTTCTCTAAAAGCCATAAATATTATTGTAGCACCAAGAAGTCCAAACCCAAGAGTAAACATTCCAGAAACAGCTCCAGCTCTAAAAGAAATTTTTAAAGAATCTGAAAATGTTTTCGTTAGTGCAGTATAAGCAGTTCTGACATTTGCCTTTACGGATAACCACATACCAACAAAACCAGCACCATATGACGCAAAAACACCCATAAGAAAAGCAATTGCTATTCCCAAAGGTAGCCTTATATCGGTATAAACTGATCTATAAACAAAAAATAGTACTACCATCAATCCTATTATAAACCATATCATTGTGTTAAACTGCCTTCTTAAATATGCCATAGCACCTTCTTCTATGGCTAGAGATACCTCTACCATCTTTTTGTCATCTACGTTTGTTCTTAATACGTATCTCACCAGGAAGATTCCGTATATTAGCGCTATTATTGCACTCGCGAGTACAAAGAAAAGTATACCCCATTCAGTTGAACCAAATTGGGGCAAAACTATCTTACCTTCCATAATATATCCCCTCCTTAAAAAATTTATATTCATTATTAAAGAATTTTGGATTGCTTTCAATATATTATTTGAGGATGTGTTAAAGAATCCATAGAACATTTTATCTCATTCTCAGAAAAGAATCATCATTCCAAAAAATTACCTTTTCTCTAGAATTATGGAATATGAATACCATAGAATAACTTATCCAAATGGCTTCTAGAAAATAAATAAACATATTCTCAATATAACTTCAAAAAGTATTCGAGGAAGGCTTTTTGGAGAAATATCCTTATAAATTATACATCAAACTCTCTTTTGTCCTTAGGGATTGAGATTAGTTCAAAATTTAAGAATTTATAAAGGAGAACTTCCAAGAACCACTGCTTCAAAAAACTATCTTACTAAGAGATTGTTAAATAGAACTGATTATCTTGATATCACAAAATGCTGGGGAGTATAATAGTTGTATGCCAAGAGGTGCTTGGAGAGCTATAGCAATTATTATTTTATGTTTTTTTTCGTTTTTTGTAGGGTATGAGTTGGGATTGGTCAACACACCTCAAAAGGTTGTCAAAGATAGAGCAAAGCAGCTATCTGAAAAGAATAAGAAAGAAGCTATAAAGGAACTGGAGCTGGGGAGAAGAGAATTACAACTAGTTATAGATGCTGTTGAGCTTGATGTATATAGAGCAGAGATTTTAAAAAACCTAGCTAGACAATATTTTATGAGAGATATGTGGGCACTTGCTATTGAGAACGCACAAAAAGCGATAGATTTTCTACCAACGGATGCTAGCCTGTATTTTATTATAGGGGTATCGCTGTTTCAGTTGTCAAAGGTAGCTGAAAACAAGTCCGAGGAGTATGTAAACAGGGCAGAGGTAAACTTGGAAAAAGCAATAAAGATAAATCCAGATTACTTCGATGCAAGATATTCAATTGCATTAGTCAAAATAGAAAAAGGAGATTTCAAGTCTGCTTTGGAGCACTTAAACTATGTCCTAATGATTGAACCTAAGAATGTATCTGCATTGTTTGCTAGGGCAAGAGTATATTACGAGTTGAATGAACTTATGAAATCTCGAGATGATTATTCGAAGCTCCTAGAAATACTATTACCTAACGATCCTAGAAGGAAAAAAGTTATAAGGAATATTGAGATAATTGATTCTAGTATCCGGTTTTAACCTTTGAGTTCTTTCATTATATCTGGTGCTTTCCATGCACTGAATAGTACTTTCTCGTTTTTGTACGAGTAAAGCTTTATCATTTCTTCTCTTGCAGGTCCTAGGTATTTTCTAGGATCAAACTCTGATGGCTTTTCCGCAAAAATTTTTCTTATTATTCCTGTCATAACTAATCTGGCATCAGAATCAACATTAACTTTGCACACAGCAGATTGAACAGCTTTTTGTATTTGATCTTCTCTTACGCCAGCGGTGTTTTCCATCTTCCCACCATATTTGTTAATAATCTCAACATACTCTTGAGGTACTGACGAAGCTCCATGTAAAACTATTGGGAATCCAGGAAGTTTTTCCTTTATTTTTTCTAGTATATCTAATCTAAGAGGTGGTACTTCTTCGCCTGGCTTTACTTTGAATTTGTAGGCACCGTGGCTTGTTCCTATCGATATTGCAAGTGAATCTACTCCGGTTTTTTCAACAAAATCGACAGCTTGATCTGGATCTGTGTATATGGATTTTTCTGATGATACATGTTCTTCAATTCCTGCTAAAATACCAAGTTCTCCCTCTACAGTGACGTCAAATTGATGGGCAAAGTCAACAACTTTCTTAGTTATGGCAATATTTTCCTCATATGGTAGATGAGATCCATCGATCATTACAGAAGAAAAGCCGTTTTCAATACAATCTTTAGCTAGTTCGAACGAGTCGCCATGGTCAAGGTGTAAAGCTATAGGTATTTCTCCAAGTCCCTTCTCGGCAGCTAGCTCTTTAGCAAACTCTACTGCACCTTTGGCAAGGTATCTTAGTAGAGTCTGATTAGCGTACTGCCTTGCCCCTTTAGAAACCTGTAATATAACAGGTGATTGTGTCAAAACACAAGCAGTTAGTATTGCTTGAAGCTGTTCCATGTTGTTAAAATTGTAAGCTGGTACCGCAAAGCCTTTCTGGTATGCATGCTTAAACATAACTCTAGTGTTGTAAAAACCTAGTTCTGTGTAATGTACTGCCATCCCCACACCTCCAAAACTTACGTATTAATTATATCTAATGAATTATAAAATTTCAAATATCTTCAAAGTTGTGTCAAAAATTTAATTCCCTAAGGCTATTTCTTTTTATCTATTTCTCACATACATGCTAAATGGATAGGCTCTATTATGATATTTGTATTACATACCTTCTAAGGAATAGAAGTCTCTTGAAGTGATAGAGTTTACATTTCTTCATAATCTATTTTGGTAAGTTTTCTTATGGTATTTAGTTTCGCAACTTCTAAAAAGTAAGTATTTCCTTAGAGTTTTCTGTATTTCTAACTTTGGTGGGAGTTGAAATATCTTTAGGTATTCTGTATTAAATGTGGTGTGTAATTTTTTGGTGGTATAAGTATTCACTTCTTTGTAAAAACTTAGCTTTTTGTAGGTTTAGTATCAATAGTATTTTTATGTTTTGTTGTAATAGATATATTATTTTTCTCTTGATAGGTGTTTAAGCTTTAATGGTGTTAAGTAAGATACTTTTGTTCTTAAAGAGGATAGATTTTTAATTTATTAATAGTGCATAATGCTAGCTAAGTAGAAACGTCTAAAAGGTTTTTTTAAAATTTATTACATCAAAAAGGGATGAGTCAAAATGTGCTTAGATTTTTAATAATTTATATTTCTAGATTCTTTTATTTTCTTCTCTTCTAAGGTTAAAAGGTGTTTTTCTTCCATTAGTTCTTCTATTATCTCATCGTTGGATGAATCTTTACTGACTTTTTCTATTATTCTTTGGATTTCTTTCTTTCTTTCATTGATCTTCTTTATC
>JBKBIJ010000008.1:0-22017 GCA_046299455.1 Brevinematia bacterium
AAAGTGCTTTGGATAATAGCCAATAAAATTTATCTATCTTAAGAAAATAAAAATCATAAGGCTTTTCTGAAAAAATAACTCTAAAAATTATTCACCAAATCGAGCTATTTTAGCCTAAATATAATCCATAAGGTTTTCTTGAAAAACTTCTTTTACAAAATTATACAATAAAGCTACTATAATACTTATTTTTGAAATATCTTCTTATTTTTGTTGAAAGAGATTCAGGTACAATTTAATATTGTATTCATGTTTAATAGCGAAAGTGTAATTAACATTTTGAAGTTTTTTGTTTCATCTAACAAAAATATTATCTTGATCGTAGATGATCTAAAGATTAACACGAAAATTATTGACGTAAATGATATTTATTTCTATTTAGATATCCCTTTTGAGCTAGATATTCAAAAATTTCCTTATGGAATTAGCTGTTTAATCCCTTACGGTAAAGATTTGTTCTTTTTCAACTCTGAGATCATTGATATACAAGAAAACAAAGCTAAGATTGTTTTACCTGCTACAATAGTAAAGAAACATAGTAGAGATTACGAGCGATACAACGTTGAAGGAATACTCTTTGCCAGTTTAAATGTTGTAAAAGAAATTGATAACAAAGATCTCATAGATAGGTTTCCTTCATCCATAAGATTAACTTTTCAAGAAATATTGGGAAAAGCATCTTTTGAGGAAATACTAGAAAAAATACTAAACTTAATTTTAGAGAAATTCGACCACGCCATTTTTATAGATAAACTATCTCAATTGTCTTGGCTTAGATTTTGTAGATATAATAAAACAGGATTAGTATTACCCAACGTTAATTCAAAGACATTTCTAAATCCTTTTAAAGTCTACGGTTTTTCTACCTATGGAACTTTCCTAGAACCACAAAAAAGGAATATCCTCGATAGCGAAGTCAAATTTTTTTTAAATTACCATATATCAAAAGGTTTCGTATCTTATATATATCTACCAATCTTTATCGTAGATACTTTAATTGGATATATAATGATAGCTAGTAAGAAGCCACTAGAATTGGATAATTTTGATAATATATTAAAAATTATGGAACTGCTAGGATTTATCGACCTTATAGAAAAGATTTTCTGTTACAATAGATTTTTTGTTTTAAACGAATATAGGGATTATCTTATTCCAGTAGTCGACATAAGTTTCGGTGGAATTAAGATTAAAATAGATAAACATATTGCTTACTTTATCAATGTAGGAGATACAGTGAAAGTTTATTTTAAAATAGGAACAAAGTTTTTTGAATTCATAGGAGAAGTCATAAGAATTGGTTACGAAAATGATAGTTTTATCTCCGCTATAAAATTTTTCAACATAGATAAATCTGAATTTTCCTTCATAAAGAAATGGTTCAGCAACTTCGAAAGGTAAAAATTATGGACAACAGGTTAGTTAAGTGGATTCTAATAATAGTCGTACTTGTTATCTGGATCAACATGCTAAGAGTTAGTATTCCTGTAATTTTAAACTACTTTTCTGATAGAACTATTAATGAAAGTGATTTGAAAAACCTTCAAACTATACCTTTCGATACAGGTGTAAAAAACCAAGGAATAATAGACATAAATTACATGAGAAACCCTTTTGCTAGGTATACTCAAAAAACCAAAAATGTAAATAGTAACAAAACCAATAATATCAATCTAGAGAGAACCAAAGTCTACTCTTTATTTAATTTTAGAGGTTACTTTTCAGTTAACAACAAACGTGTTGCCATATTAGAAGCTAGACCTGACTTAGGTATCAGCGGAACATTTTACGCAACAGAAGGTGAGACAATAATGAATGAAAAGATTGTTGAGATAGGCGAAAACTATGTTATAATATTTAAAGAGGGGGAAAAAATCATTTTGTATGAGGTAAAGTGATATGGAAAAAAGTGATGCATTTGAAGTTAAATTCAACGAAGGAGATATAATATTTTGTGAATTTGAACCTGGCGAAGAAATGTACATAATTAAGGAGGGTAAAGTAAGAATAACTAAGATTCAAAACAATAAAGAAAAAACAATTGATGTTATAGGTCCGGGCGAAATGTTTGGGGAAATGGCACTGATTGACAACGACAGAAGAACTGCAACTGTAATAGCTGAAACAGATGTAACTTTAATAAGAGTCGATAGAAATAATTTTGAAATGCTTGCGAAAAATAATCCTCAATGGGCTCTAAAACTACTAAAGAATTTCTCTAAAAGAATATACGACGCAAAAAGAAAATTGAAAATACTCAGTATCAAAGACTTCGACACTAGAGTACTAGAAACACTAATAATGCTAGCTGAAAATAACCTAAAAGAAAATGAAAAAACAGCATTCTTAAACATTTCTGTAGAAGATATCGCCCATTGGTCTGGTATCTCCCCTAAGGAAGCAGAAGATATACTAAACAGGTATGCTAAGATGGGTAAGATAGTAATTGAAAAAGAAGGTATAAGAATTAATAACATAAACGACCTTAAAAGATTATCTCAGAGTAAACAAAAAATGTAACAGTTTATGGAATGGCAATATCTAGTAGACTTAGAATTTGATAAGGTTTTAGAAAGCATAAGTAATTACTGTTTTACCAACGAAGGTAAAAAAAGAGTTATATCTACAAAACCATTAGTTTATAACACAAAATACTCAGATGCTATGCAGCTAATTTCATATAAACATTCTCTAATTTCCAAAGCAAAAATGATATACCATCTCATAAAAATACCACCAATCCCATATGATACTATATCCTCTTGGAAAAAATTCTCAAAGGAAGGTGCTATCTTACTCCCCAGACAAATATACGAAATATATGAATTTTTGAAACTATTCAAAGAATTAGTTAGCTTCATCGACAACTTAGAAGATGAGTTTACAATTATTAAAGATTTACTGAAATTTGATGTAAATTACTTTTATGATGTTTTTGATGAGATAGAAGAAAGTGTAAAAAAATCCATAGACAAAGATGGTGGAATAATAAGAACTGCAACTAATAAACTCGACAAGATTATCCATGATAAAGAAAAAATAGAAACTACTGTTTTTAAGATACTTACAGAGTTTGTAAACGAGCCCGAAAATGAAGAATTTTTACAGGAAAAGTTCGTGACAATAAGAAACAATAGATTTGTAATACCTATCAAGATGGAATACATAAACGCTATAGAGGGTTTCGTACAAGATATATCTTCAACTGGACATACAGCATTTATAGAACCCAAGTTTATTCAGCCTTACACTATAAAATATCTAGAACTTATAGAAGAAGAAAGAGAAGAAGTGGACAGAATATTGAGAGAGATTACTTCAAAACTTTCAAAACTTTCGTATCTAGTAGATACGATTATAGATGTCATAGGAGCTTTTGACGAATTACAAGCTTTAGCAAGGTATTCAAACTTAACTAAATCTGAGAGACCAAATTTGTCTTCAAAACCAATTATCAAACTCATCGAAGCTAGACATCCTTTTTTAAAAAATCCAGTACCCATAACCATCGAGCTAGGTGATGGTGAAAACAGTTATGGTGGAGTTATAATTTCGGGGCCTAATACATCAGGTAAAACGGTATCTATAAAAACATTAGGTCTTCTTACAGCAATGGCTCTATCAGGACTACTCATCCCCGCGAGTAAAGAATCAATTGTTGGATACTTTGACAAAATTCTTGCAGATGTTGGTGACCCACAAAGTATAGAAAAAAACTTATCCACGTTCTCAGCGCATATAGAAAGGATAATTAATATCATAAACCTGGCAAATGCAAACTCTCTCGTTATTCTAGACGAAATTGGTACAGGCACAGATCCTAGAGAAGGCGAAGCTTTGGCAGTAGCTATACTAAAATTTCTGGCTAAAAAGAAAGCAAAAATAGCGGTTGCTACACATTATTCTCTTGTCAAAAAATTACCATTGTCACTAGAATACTTCAAAAATGCTTATATGGAATTTGACAATAAAACCTTAACTCCTCTCTATAAATTAGTCATAGGAATGCCTGGAAGCAGTAACGCTATCATGATCGCACATAGACTTGGACTTAATGAGGAAATAATTCAGGATGCAATAAAGGTAATGAAAGAAGGTGTAGATATATACGAAAAGTTCATCATAGAAGCACAAAACGAAAAAAGAGAAGCTGAAAAAATCAAAGAAGAACTAAAAGAAAAATTAGAAGAAATAGAAAAACTTAAGCTAGAGTACAAAAGAAAAATAAATGAACTAGACAATAAACTTGAAAAAATAAAAAGAAAAGAAATCGATTCTCTTGTTGGAGATATACAAGAAATCAAAAAAACCATATCATATCTAAGGCAAAAATTAATTGACGAAAAATTATCTCAAAAAGAACTTGAGGAAATAAATAAACAAACACTTGAAATTATTTCAAAGATACAAAACGATAGTCCTTTAGAACTTGTGCGAATAAAAGAACCTAAAATTGGTAATAAAGTTTTTTCCAATAAGTTCAAACAACAGGGAATAATAACAAAAATATATCCTGACGGTAAAGTTGAAATACTCGTTGGTAAAGTAAAAATGATAACACTCCTAGAAGACCTTTTTGAGATTTAAAGTTGAGTACAAAATTTTACGACCTTTTATAATAATTCTTGACATTGAATAAACCTTCATAAATAATCTTGATAAGAGAGGGCGGTATATGAAAGTGTACAAGTTAGGTTTGGTTATTCTATTTATGTTCGTTTTCTTTGTTATATCATTCGGAGTTCACAATTACCCCGAAAAAAAAGATTTAGAAAAGTATTTTCAAAGCCTTCCTATCAATGAAAGTTCTGTTGAGGAGCTATGTAATGCTGCAATGAATAGCGATGATGAAACTGTAAAAATCCTTGCTATAAGAAGGTTAGGAGATATGTTTGAAAAAGGTGCTAAGAATGCTATTTCAGAAAGGGTATACAAAAAAGCTATTGAGACTCTTATTGCTGGCCTTGAGGAAGGAAATGATAGAATTGTTAGAATAGGTAGTAGACAAGTAAACCCATTTTGGGAAGTAAGATCTTCAGCAGCAGATGCCTTAGCTAAAGTCAAAGATCCATCAACCGTTCCTAACCTAATAAAAGCCCTTAGGTATGATCAGGATCCAATAGTTAAAAGGAGTGTTGCTCTAGGGCTTGGAAAAATGAAAGCAAAAGAAGCGGTTCCAGCGCTTATAGACGTACTTGAAACCACTCCAGATCAAGGACTAGCAGGAGATATAGTAAAAGCTTTAGGCGAAATAGGTGACAAAAAAGCTTTCGGCGCTCTCATAAAAGTAATAAGAGGAAACTTTATGCCTAAAGTTAAAGAGATGGCCCAGGAATCTCTCGAAAAAATTCAGTGGGTTGAAGAACCAGAAGAAGTCATACGTTAAATTTGATCTTTACATGATCATATATTTGTTTAAGAATATTTATTTCATCGTCGTTTACCTCTCTTTGCAGCTCCTTGCAGTAATTTTTAAATGTTTCAATAGGGTCATCAATAGATTTTTGTATACTTTCAACAATAGACAATTGCTTCCTTACACTACTCTCAGAAAGTAATATAACATTATCCATTTTGTCTCTAATCTCTCTAATCAACGAATAAGGTATTTTATCATTAACAATAATCTTCAAAAACTTCGAAGAGTACTGATCTTTGTTTTCGATTATTTCCTCAATATCTCTTTTGTCTTTTGCCCTAATCTGCTGTAATGTAATTTCTTGCAAAATTTCAATAAACCTAACATCAACAACATCCATACTCTCTAATTCTAAAACTATTACTCCTTTCCGATTCTTCTCTCCAAAATTTATCTGTATTATACTTCCTGGGTAGTATATCTCGTTCTTACTTATCTCTTGGTACTCGTGTATGTGCCCTAGAGCCCAATAAATTATTTTGCTAAAACCATTAACTTTCCTGATTGACTCTATTTTTAAAACTTTATCATCGTACTGTGCTTCTGATCCTGAATACTTAGCACCCTCTACCAAATCATGCGAAAACAAGATAACATTATCCTTAACTTTTGACAAGAAATAATTCAAAATACTTTCAAATATACCTTGATACTCCCCAGAATACCTATACCTAGGAGTAAATGGTATTCCTAGAAAGTTTACTCCATCTACATCTAACAACAAATCACTATCTTGAAATCTACCAGTAATAACAAAAGACTTAATCCTACCTACAAAAACCCTAGATAATGTATTCAATGTTTCAATTTTATCTATACTATCATGGTTTCCGTTTATTATCAGAACATGCTTTCTCATATCTCCTGCTACATCAGAAAGAAACCTAAAAAGAATTTTTTCTGCTTCTATCGAAGGTAAAGGTATGTCAAATATATCCCCTGAAATTACTACAACATCTATCTGATTCTCATAAATAAAACTCTTTATTTTCTCAATTATCTTCTCCTGCTCTTTAATTCTATCAATACCCAACTGTGGAATCTTAACTCCCAAATGCCAATCAGCTGTGTGCAATATCTTCATATTATATTCTCTTAAAGATTTTTTGTATTCTAAGCTTTATACACTCTAAAATTGCTTCAAAAATTATACTCTTATTCATCTTACTTACACCTTTTTCTCTTTCTTTGAAAATTATAGGTATTTCATACAACTTAAATCCTTTAACATAAGCTCTAAACTTTAGCTCTATCTGAAATGCATATCCATTTGAATCTATCTTATCGAGATTTATAGACTCAAGAACTTTTGCCCTATAACCATTGAAGCCTCCAGTCATATCTGTAAGTTTTAATCCTGTTACTACTCTAGCATATAAACTACCTAATTGACTTATTATTAACCGTTTCAAATTCCAGTTTAACACCCTTATACCATCTATATATCTAGAACCTATAACTACATCATATTCCTGCAAGTAGCTATAAAAGTTAGGTATTTCCCTTGGATCATGAGAAAAATCAGCATCCATTTCCAGAAAGTAACCATATCCCTTCTCTAAGCCCCACTTGAATCCTTCAACATACGCTCGACCTAAACCTTTTTTATTTTGGCGTACTATCAAATTTACTCGTTTGTTATTCCCAAATTCTCTTTTAACAATTTCAGCAGTACCATCAGGAGAATTATCATCTACCACAAGTACATCCGCCTTATCAAACGAATCTAAAACAGCATTCACTAAATCTACTATATTGTCAGCTTCATTATACGTAGGAATCACTACTAATATTCTGTCTTCATTGTTTATGGATTCATTTTTCATAACGTAACCTTTGGTAGCTTTTTGTAGATTTCGTTATATATGAAAGGTTCAAACATTTTTATTATTCTATCTATAGAAAGATCTACAGTTATATTACCTTGTTTTATCAAAACACCACCCTCTATCTCACCTTTCATAATCTCCAAATTAGCATATTTTTCACTTATCTCTTTCTTTATCTCCTCTCCTATCGTTTCAAAATCTGAATGAGATAATATAACCTTAATCTCACCATCTGATTGTAATGATTTTACAGATTTATCAATTAGTGCCAAAATGAGATCTTTGGGGTTATGGAATGACAAAAACTTTTTCTTTAATTCCTTTACAACTTCAGAATATATTTCACTAAAAACTTCACTTATCGTTTTATTTATAGACTTATTTACCTCCGACTCTATAAAAAGTTTTTCTAAAGAAAGCTTTTTTTCTATTTCTTCTTGATAATCTTTTTTCTTTTGCTCAAATTCCTCTTCAATCCTTAACTTAGAAGTTTTCACTATTTTTTCTTTTTCTTCGATAGCAGAATTAACAATTTTTAGAACTTCAGCCTCTACTTCATTTTCAACAACTTTTATAACATTTTCTACACTCATTTCATCCCCCTATAGCTTTATTCCCAATATCTCTTTTATAGTTCTCTTTATTATTGTTTCATAATCTTCGTAGATATCAATATTATACATAGGGTCTACCTCCACTATAGATGGTCTAGAATTGTTCATTATAAAATCTTCGATTTCCTTCCTTGTCTTAGAAGAAATGTTCTTTGAAATTAATATCGAAAAAACTTTCTTATTCCCTTTAAGCTCACTTAATTTTTCGCTCACTTTAATCCCTATATTTTGATCATCAGGACTTAACACATAAGTTTCAATTCCTAAAAATTTAAACACTTCCGCGGTATACTTATCAAATATACCCACAATTTTCATAAGATTTTATTTTCAATGAACCATCATCTAGATTTAAAGTTCAATCGAAAGTACTCCAAAAACTACTACAAAAATTCAATTACTTTCAATATTATTCCCTGCTTTTTGTATTTTACTACTTTTTCACAAAAGTTAATTCTGGATATCTTTTAAGCTCCTAATTTGATGATATTGATAAAGAGGCTGGGTCAAAAATCCAATTCCTAACCTTATTTTTATCCTATTCATCCTTACAACTCGTTCAGGTATCACTCAGATACTCTCTCATAGTATTTCTGCTTACATAACCCCTAAAAAATACTTTTGAATCCGTTCCCTTTTGACTTTTCTATAAATTCATAACACCTATTTTATAGCTATCCTAAAAATCTTTGAAAAATATTTCTAGAGCACCCTTCATGAAAAATTTTACCACCCATATTCTCGCATATCCATACCTATCCCCTCAAGAATTCTATAGGTTATCCCCTAACTCCTTCTCCCCATACCCTCATATTCCACTATCTCCGCTAATTCCTTCTTATCCCACTAAAGCCATAAATCCAAACATAATCTCACTTCCCTTCGTATTTACTCCGTATCTCATCTTATTAGGAATTATATTTATTGATCTCTCATCAAAAAATCATATATCAGTATCATCCTTTAATTGTCTTAGTGATTCAAGTTTTTTAGGTCTTCTTGAATCTTAGGTACTTTTCTCATTTCATTATACATAGCTTCCCATACCTAACCCCTTTCTTTTACTATCTTATCACATTCACTTTCACTAATTTCTGGTCTTCTCAATAAATTAAATTTTAATTCTGGTATAAGGCAATCTTATTCTCTCTCGTTCCAAATTCTTAAATAACTCTGAATATTACACACCCATTCCTCCCAATAGTTCCTACTATTTTTTTATTGTCTTTTCTTCGTATAAATGCAATATGGCTAAAAGCTCTTCTTTAACTTTTGGATCTCTCTTATTATGATCTCTCATCTTAAAGATGCTCCTTAGATAACTTCCAATATATATAGACCTTCTTAAAGTAGCAATTCTTTTCAATATAGAAACCTTTATAAAGTTCCAAAAAACTAGTGCCACCAAAACACAGATTTAATGAGAAAAGTTGAAAAAGCTTACATATTTTAAACAACTCTTTTTAAAGGCATCTTTATGAATAATTTGCAAATAAGAATAAGTTTCCTAAATTCATATACCCCTTAGTAAAGTCAATTCAAAAAATTACTATTCTTAAGTAGTTATCAAAACTGAAGTACCACAAAGAAAGATTATTTTAAACAAGATGTAACAGTTGTAAGTAAGAATCATATAAAAAGAATATTAAGAAATTGTATTTCTGAGACATCTTCAATTGATTTTTGAAATTATCACATATCACAACCAAAAGAACTTTAAGAAACAGACCAAAAAATATTGTGAAATGATAAAAGATCTTTTAGAACTCTTTTTCAAATTGCACATTTACAATAAGGACGTAAAGTCTTGTTAGCATTCACTTAAAGTCTATATAAAACCTACTAATACACTGCTTAATGTATTAGTTTATATTTCAGATAGATATTAAAGGATCATTTTCCTTTAGACAGAGATTCATATGTATTCTTTTGAGACAATTAAGTTGTGGTTATTCGTTTCAAAATCAAGGTTACCTTTCAATACCTCAAAGAGCATGGTAGCCTAAATGACTAGGAATGCAGAAAAGAAAAACCTATTTAAGTTTAGTTACCTTGAATATATAATATATGTCTTAAGTTTCTTGATTCTCTAGAGTATCAGAGAGTTCACTGGTAAACAGAAAGAACTTTCGCATTATTGTTTACTTAATTTTTAAAAACCTCTGAATAAAATGTAAAAGTTGATTTTAAATAGAAAAGTAATATTTTTGAAATATTCTTTATAGATTTTTGGCATACTTTCAAGTAGTGAAGTAGTGTTTTTGAAACATTATCTTCAACTTGATTTTAGGTATAATTGTAAAGTAATATTCCTTTGAGGCTTTATGGGAATATTGGAGAAGATATTTGGCACTAAGCATGAAAGAGATATAAAGAAAATACTACCCCTCGTTGAAAAAGTTCGGAAACTAGAATTTGAGTACGATAAATTAACAAACAAAGAATTGATAGAAGTTTGCAATTCACTTAGATCTAAATTGAATCAGAAAAAACATATTGAAGAAGAAGATCTTATTATTGGGACTACCCTTGTTGTAGAGGCTGCCAAAAGGACTTTAGGAATGAGACATTTTAATGTCCAGATAATAGGTGGAATTGTATTATTCCAGGGGAAAATAGCAGAAATGAAGACAGGCGAAGGCAAAACATTGGTAGCCACCATACCTCTATTTGTTGAATCTCTAACAGGCAATAATGTTCATCTTGTTACTGTTAATGATTATCTTGCTAAAAGAGATGCTGAGTGGATGGGACCTATATATCTATTTCTAGGATCAAGTGTAGGTGTTATAAACTCAAATGACCAAAGTTATATTGTTAGATGGGTTAATGAAGAAAAAGTAAAATATGCAATAGAAAACGATATTAGAGCCTGGCCTAGGAATAATTTTACAGACGACATTATACAAGAAAATCTCATAAATAAAGAAGCTATTGAAAGTTTCAAAGTTAAACTAGTCAAAGCCACCAAAAAAGAAGCTTATCTTTCAGATATCACTTACGGCACAAACAATGAATTTGGCTTTGATTACCTCAGAGATAATATGGTTTACTCTTTGGAAAGCAAAGTACAGAGAGGTCATTACTATGCTATAATAGATGAAGTTGATTCAATACTTATAGATGAAGCTAGAACTCCTCTTATAATCTCTGGACCAGCATCAGAAAGCACTGAAATGTATATAACTTCAGATAACATAGCTAGAAAACTCAAACCTGCCAAAGTCGATGAAAACAATAAACCTATACCAGGAACTGGTGATTTCGTCGTCAACGAAAAGGAAAAAAACGTCTATCTCACAGAAGAAGGAATGAAGAAAGTTGAAGAACTTACAGGAATAAAAAATTTATTTAACGCTAACGACCCTAAAAGTCTAATGCTCATACACTGCATAAACCAATCTCTTAGAGCACATAATCTATTCAAAAGAGACGTTGACTATTCTGTTGTATCAGGTGAAGTTATAATAATAGACGAATTTACTGGTAGATACATGTATGGCAGAAGATGGAGTGATGGGCTACATCAAGCTATCGAAGCAAAGGAAAGAGTAGCTATAAAGCAGGAGTTTAGAACTTTAGCAACAATAACATTCCAGAACTATTTCAGGATGTACAAAAAACTCGCAGGTATGACTGGTACCGCCGAAACAGAAGCAGAAGAATTCTGGAAAATTTACCATTTGGATGTTGTTGTTATACCTACCCATAAACCAGTAATAAGAATAGACGAGAACGATAAAATATTTGCTACTGAGAAAGAAAAATTTGAGGCTGTTGTAAAAGAAGTAAAGGAACTACACAAAAAAGGTATACCTGTACTTATAGGTACTATATCTGTTGAAAAGTCAGAACTACTCTCCAGAATGCTATCAAAAGAAAAAATACCACATAACGTACTAAATGCAAAAAACCACGAGAAAGAAGCAAAAATAATAGCAGAGGCAGGTAAAAAGTTTGCAGTTACTGTTGCAACAAACATGGCAGGTAGAGGCGTTGACATAAAATTAGGTGAAGGTGTCAGAGAACTTGGAGGACTCCATATCATAGGTACAGAAAGGCATGAATCTAGAAGAATAGACAACCAGCTAAGAGGAAGAGCAGGTAGGCAAGGAGACCCAGGGTTCACAAGATTTTATCTCTCATTCGAGGATGAACTACTAAGACTATTTGGATCGGATAGGCTAAAGAAAATGATGAATTTTCTAAAATGGGAATATGGACAAGAGTTAGAACATCCATGGCTTACTTCTGCAATTGAAAACGCCCAGAAAAGAGTCGAAAGATATAACTTCGAAATAAGAAGGTATCTTTTAGAGTATGACAATGTTCTAAATGAACAAAGAAACACAATCTATTCATTAAGAGATAGAATACTATCCAAAAATGACTTGCCAGGATTAATAAAGAAACTCATCTCGGATTATCTCTTCGACAAAGAAGATCAAATAAAAGAAACAAATGGACATTTTGGCATAGAAGACATCTTGAGAGTAATTCAAGAAGTATTTTTGTTCAATGTCAGCGAAAGTTTCCTATACAATCTCATAAAGGATTCAACAAACGAGGAAAGCAGAAATGATAAAATTTCTGAATCTCTATATGAAGGTATAAGAAAAAGGATAGGAGAAAACGTACCAGATGAGATATTTTTTGAAGCCATAAAAGTAATGCTATTAAACATAATTGACATGAAATGGATAGAACATCTATACAAAATCGAAGAACTTAGAGAAGGTATAACTCTTAGATCGTATGGTGAAAAAAACCCATTAGTCGAGTTTAAACTAGATGCTTACGAAACTTTCCATAACACTATGAAAGAAATAAGAAGCGAATTTTGTAAACTACTACCTAGACTTAGGGTTTCAGTTCAAACTAAAGTTAGTGAATATGGTATTATTTCTTTGGACAAAACATTGCAAAAACACGACGAGGTAAGTCAGTTCGGTGCAAAAAACCCATTTGAATCAGCTCTAACTCAAAAAAAAGATATAGAAACAATAAGAGTAACCAAAAGACCAGGACCTAATGAACCTTGCTGGTGTGGCAGTGGTAAAAAATACAAAAAGTGTCATATGGAATCAGATAAACTTAAGGATATGGAAGAATATGGAATGAATTATGTTAACAGAAAATAATTATGTTTGAGTATCTTCTAGGAAAAGTCACCGAAATTGATGAAAATAGAATTGTATTAGAAGTAAACAACATTGGTTATATAATCTATATTCCTTTGAGAAATATTTCTTCACTCGAGGAAGGAAAAGAGTACAAAATTTATGTATACAGATACTTACATGAAAACGGTGAAGAAATCTACGGTTTCCTGGACAAAGATTCAAAAAAAATATTCTCAGAGTTAGTCAAAATAAATGGCGTTGGTCCTAAAATAGCCATAAAAATTCTTTCATACTTATCCCCCTCAGAAATCATAAAAGCTGTCACTACTAATAAAATAGAAATTCTATCTTCCGTCAAAGGTATTAGCGAAAAAAACGCTGAACGTATAACTCGGGAATTGAAAAACTCCATTCATAAGCTCGGAATAAAAGTAGAACAAGATGAATCTATATTTGATGACCTGGTAAAAGCTTTAAGAGGACTAGGATACAACCAAAACGATATACTTTTCGCAATAAACAAAGCTAAAAAACAAAATCCAAAGCTTCTGTATTTAGACATTTCTGAAGCATTGCAACTCTGCCTAAACGTTATCCGAAACAAATAAAATACATCATAAGCTCTTGTCCTACCATCTCTTAATTCTCCCATTCCATACACAATACTTTTTATGTGGTAGTATAATCACCTCTATGACCTTGTTATGTCCTTTTACACCATCATAAAACTCTATTGTACCATAATCCCCATCCACACCTACAACACATATATCTTCACTCATCTTACCAATCTCTTAACCACTTTGCTATCATAAACGTTCTCATTCGTTATCTCTACCACCTCATTCCACTTTGTCTCAGAGTTTACGCCCAAAGTGTATTTTTATACATTTTTCCTACCATACTTCAATACTTTTCAATACCATCTACTTATATACCCTACTTTTACCCCATGCTATTAAAGCATTGTCAAAAATTCAATTTCCCAAATTCTCTTCCCACATTTATCCATCATTACAACTCACCCAGATTAGTTATGTAACTATATTTCTGTTCCATAACTTCTTAATAAATGTAGTTTTTTGAGGTAACGAATTTCTCTCTTATTCCTCCTCACAAGCTATTTGGACAATTGCACTTAATAGAAAAGTTATCATCCTAACTAAATAGATGAAGTTATGTTGAAAATCTTAGTTTTTTGGAATTTTCTCTTGTTCTTCCTTACAAGTTATTTGGAAAATTGTACTTATGCTACTTATGTTCCATAACTTCCAAAGAGTAGTATTTTCTCAAAGCTACAAACTCTTCTTAAGAGATTATCGAATTTCTTAAATATAATCCCTGAACATTTTTGAAACATTCTTAAAAAAATAATATCTTTGTAACGCTTTGAATGAATTTTGAAATTTTATGTTAAACTTACGATAATACTTTTGATGAACGAGCTACTTGATAGCTTTCTAGATTACCTACGCCTAAATAAAAATTACTCAAGTTTAACAATTCAAAATTACTCAAGAGACATAAATTACTTTATTGAATTTATTGAAAGGAATAACATTGAACTTGAAAAAATAACCTCTAAGGTTATAAGAGAATTTTCTTTTTATCTTAAGTCTACAAGAAATCTAAAATCTAGCAGCCTTAGGAGAGTTTTCTCCTCTATCAAATCATTTTCAAAGTTTTTATATAGAAACAAAATCGTTTCCAAGAATTTTGGAAAGTATATAGTTTATCCTAAACTTTCCGAAGAATTACCAAAGTTTCTTGATGTAGATAAAATGATATTACTACTTAAGCAACTAGACAGCAAAATAAATAATTGTAGAAACCAAAAGAAAAAATACACTCTTATAAGAGATGCTACTATAATATTTTGTTTCTATCTTACAGGAACTAGAATTTCAGAACTAGCCCAAATAACCCTAAAAGATATTGATTTTCATAGTAATACCATAACTATAAAAGGGAAAGGCAATAAGAAAAGGATTATTCCTATACACCCTTTACTAAATGAGAAAATAAATGATTACCTAAGCATTAGAGATTTAATCAAAACTAAAAATACAAATCTACTTTTTGTCGGTAAAAGCAAAAAGGGAGGAATAAGTATCAGGCAGATAAGGAACTTGGTTTATAAGTATACCTCTATGATCGGTAATAGACTAAATCCTCACGGAATTAGACATACATTTGCTACCCACCTCCTTGATGATGGCAACGACATAAGAATCATTCAAGAGATTTTAGGACACTCATCAATAGCAACTACTCAAAGATATACTCACACTTCTTTAAAAAGAATAAAAAACATTTACGACAAATATCACTCACATGCCTAACTAACTGTTTTTACTTCATTCAAAATATTGATTTTACAAAAAGTTAATTTTAAGGAGAAAAATACAAATAACGCCTTTATTATACTATTATGTGGTAAATAGAAAAATATATTTCTTTGCTAGTAGAAACATTTATCTTCCAGAGTCTGACTAAGGATATGCCAAAAATCCAATTTCCCAAATATTTTTCTCTCACACTCTTCCTAAAGTCTATTCAGATAAAATCTTTTATGGTATTCTTGTCTTAATAAGTTCTTAAGAGTATTGGTTCTATATAAAATTGTATTGACAGAACGCTAGAAATGAAAGTATAAATATACTTTTGGCACAACATTCCTAAAAATGGTATTTTTCTGAATCAACGGGTCTTTTGTTAAGGAAGTATAGAATTTCTCAATTGTATTTTTTAAGACCTTTAAATATGAAAAAAAATATTTTTGAAACATTCTCTTACATATTTGAAAAAATCGAAAACAGACATCTATAATTTTTTATGGGATATTTTTATGGAAACAATTGGTAATTATATTAGAAACTTAAGATTAAGTAAAAGTATATCTATAGAGGAAGTAGTCAGAAATACAAATATACCAAGAAAGTACATAGAAGAAATTGAGAGGGAAAATTTTTCAAACTTTCCTGGTGAGGTATACATAAAAGGGTACATAAGATCCTATGTTTCATTTCTGGGAGGAGACCCAGAGTACGCAATAAAACTATACGAAAAAAAACAAATAGAAGAAAGAGAAGTACCACTTGATGTTCTGGTAGGTAAAAATTATTCATTACTTGACAAAATAAACTTTAGAAAAATTCTACCTACACTAACTGTAATCATATTAGCATTAATACTAATATGGATTTTATTCAGTGTAATTTTCCAAAAAAATTACGAAGTCATCGTTGACAATGATAGTGTAAAAACAATACTAAAAACATTTTCCGTTGGCGAAGAATTTTATCATAAAGTTGGTAATAAAGAAATATTAATGAAATTAATTGAAGTAAGGAATAACGGTAACAACATCATTGTAAATATAAACAATACAATTTCTTCTTTTACTCTGAAAAGTAAATCAATGATGGACTTTGATTTAGATGGAATAATAGATCTTGAAGTTAAGTATGAATCTTTTATTAACGGTAAACCATCGATGAGAATTTCTTTCTACAAATCTCAAGAAAGAAAATCCAAAGAAGAAATTGTCTTTATTGAAAAACTAAGTATACCTATAAACTTCGAGATAATATCATCTAATTTAGTTTGGATATCAACAACAAGTGATAACTCTGAAGAACAACAAGTATACCTTAAAAAAGATGACTCAAAGATAATATCGGTAAGATCAAAACTCATAATAAAGACTTCAAACATAGAATTTATTTCCATCAAAGTTGGAGATAAAATTCTACCTATTTCTGGTAAAGGCCCCTCCTACATTTCTATAGACATTTCTGAAGGAATAAAGGGTGTATCAATAAAAATATCATATTTAGAGTGAAATGAGAATATCTGAGATTTTCGAATCAATACAAGGAGAAGGAGATACTATAGGTAGAATAGCACTATTCATAAGAACGCAAGGCTGCCCTTTAGACTGTATTTGGTGTGATACTAAATACTCTATACCTTTTGATAAAGGATATGAAAAAGACACTAGCGAAATTGTTGAAACAATAAAAACATTTGTAGAGAAAAAGAATGGCATAATAATTTTCACGGGTGGAGAACCCCTATACTACCAAGAAGAAATATCCAAAATTCTTTCGTCATTACCTTACACGCATGTTGAATTTGAAACTTCTGGTATATATCTCCCTATAGAAGATTTAGCCAAGTACAAATTTAATGTATCTCCTAAGCTTTCTAGTAGTAATCTTTCAGGCGGTAGTAAAATCTACCAAAAAATTTACTCAAACCTCAAGATATTCTCAAAATTAAATTCTATATTCAAATTCGTAATATCACACAAAGAGGAACTAAAAGAAGTTGAATGGATATTAGAAAATTACGAATTACCAAAAAATAGAGTTTTCCTAATGCCTCAAGGTATATCTATTGACGAGATTTTGAGTCGCTCAGAATTCATATTACCGTTTTGTATAGATAAAGGACTAAACTACTCGAGTAGGTTACAAGTACTACTAAAAATAAAATAATTTTTAGTGTCTAAAATGCCTAATACCAGTAAATACCATTGCAATGTTATGTTTAATAGCTTCCTGTATTGATTCATCGTCTCTTATTGAGCCCCCTGGTTGTACAATTGCAGTCACACCTTCTTTGGCCAATAACTCAATACTGTCTTTGAAAGGGAAAAATCCATCTGATGCACAAACTGCACCTTCAAGCGAAAATCCTCTATCTTTTGCTCTATCAATAGCAATTTTAACAGCATCGACCCTAGAGGTTTGCCCACCACATATTCCTATTGTTGCTTGATCTTTTACTAAAACAACAGCATTTGATTTAACAAATTTAACTATATCCCAAGCAAATTGTAGATCCAAAATCTCGATCTCTTTCGGCTTCACATCCGTAACTACTTTACAATCACCAATATTCTCTGATGATAAATCCTTATCTTGAATCAAAACACCTCCATTGACTCCTCTTATATCAATTGATTCTTTACATGTAGTCAAACTATCAATTTTTATTATCCTTAGACTCTTCTTACTTCTTAAAACATCCAAAGCAGAATCATCATAATCTGGTGCAACAATAATTTCATAAAAAGTCTTTACAAATTCTTCAGCAACTTCCAAAGACACTTTTTGCGAAAACCCAACAATACCACCAAAAGCAGACACAGGATCACAACTAAAAGCCTTGACATATGCTTTCAAAAGATTATCCCCTATACCCGCACCACAAGGATTGTTGTGCTTTATTATACAACAAAAATTTTTATCACTAAAATTCCTAATCATATCAATAGCAGTATCAATATCAAGAATATTGTTATAAGATAATTCCTTACCACCTAATACAGTTATTTTACCTAACCCTTCTTTATCTTTAAGCGGAATAACATAAGCTGAAGCAGATTGATGTGAATTTTCACCATATCTAAGATCCAAAATCTTTCTTAGAGGAATTGCCGTCTCATTAGGGAACTTATTCGAAGTATATAAGTTAAAGAATAAAGATATAATCGAATCATAATTAGCAATATAATTAAATGCCTTCACAGCTAGTCCTAATCTAAATTCCAAAGTATTTTTACCACTTTTCAGAGCCTCCAAAACACCTTCATAATCTCCCTTATCAGTAACAACTACAACTCGTTCAAAATTCTTAGCACCAGCCCTTAAAAGTGTAACTCCTCCTATATCAATATTCTCTATAATTTCTTCAAGATTATCCGTTTTTAACACAGTTTCCTCAAATGGATATAGATTTACAACAACTATACCTATATTGGGAATACCATGGTAATCAACATCATTCTTATGAGATGATACCTCTCGGTATAATATTCCACCATGTATTAGAGGATGCAACGTCTTTACCCTACCTCCTAAAATTTCAGGATAGTTAGTAATATCCGATACTTCAATACCTCTTATACCATTTTCCTTAAGTAATTTATAAGTCCCAGAAGTAGAAATTACATCATACCCAAGCTCGTTCAAACCTTTACAAAAATCGACTATACCCTCTTTATCGTAAACACTAACAATAGCAAACTTTTTATTCTTCATACTCTCGCCTTCAATTTTATATGATAAAACTGGGAATATTCCAAAAATCCATCAAAAATCTACACTATTTTGATTCATAACAGATTTATACTCTACACCTTCTTAAGAAAAGTATTTTCCTAAAGCAATGTACCTAGAAGTCTTTGCAAATTTGTGTAATTTATGTAAGGACTTTTGTGTCAATAGGAAAAGTATAGGTATATAAACTAGATTTTGAAATACTCTCCTTAATTTTCTTGATAAGAAACAACTAGTTTTTTCATAATTATCTTAAGAAAGGTGGTTGTTTATGTTGCCAAAAGAGCTTAAACAAAAAATAATTCAAACATATAGGATAGACGAAAAAGATACCGGCTCACCCGAGGTTCAGATTGCCCTAATGACAGCAAGAATAGAAGCACTAAATGAACATTTCAAAAAATTCAAAAAAGATAAAAATTCTAGGAGAGGGTTACTAAAATTAGTTGGTAGAAGAAGAAAATTATTAAACTACTTAAAAGAAAACTATCCTGATAGGTACAACAATCTCATAAAAAAACTAGGCCTAAGAAAATAATCGTGGAATATATACTCAGTGTAATAGGTATAATCATATTGATAATCTCAATCGTACTTCACGAGTATGCTCATGGCAAAGTATCTTATATCTTTGGTGACTCAACAGCAAAAGATGAAGGAAGATTAACCCTAAATCCTATTAAACACATAGATCCAGTAGGTAGTATTATTTTACCATTATTACTAATTGTTATGAACACAGGATTTGTAATAGGTTGGGCTAAACCAGTCCCCATAAACCCAGATAGATATACAAACAAAAAATTAGGATGGATTCTCACATCTATCGCAGGACCATTCATAAATTATTTTCTTTCCTTTATTGCATTACTAACTATATTGCTATTTAACAATTTCTACGATGTAAATCCGATTTTTAAAATAATCCTTTGGTACCTATTTGCAATAAATTTCGTCTTAGGAAGCTTCAATATTCTACCACTACCACCTCTAGACGGATTTTGGGTATTGCTAAACTTACTACCAGAAAAGATAAAAGAAAATGTTTCCAAGCTAGTTCTATCAGAATACTATCCAATGATAATGGTTTTTACAGCAATAATTGCTATACTAATAGGCAAATACACTTTCTTAAAGATATTGATAAACATAAGTAGTATTCTGAAAATAACTTAAAAACATCACTTCCTTTCGATCTCTTCTACTTTCGATAATATCTCCTTGTAATGTTTTTGTATTTCTTCATTATTAGGTAAAAGTTTCAAAGCTTTTTTTATCTCATTCAAAGCTTGGATATATTCCCCTTTCTTGTAATAAACCCACGCCAGGGTATCTAATATCTCAGGGGAATCAGGTTTCTTAGAAATTGCTTTACGAGATAACCTAACAGCTTCAGATAAATTTATCTCTTTCTCAGCATATACATAAGCTAAAGCATTCAAAACTCGAGGATTTTCAGGATCAATCTCCATAGCTTTCTTGAGATATACTATACTTTGATCATATCTATTTGTTTTCTCAAATACGTAAGCTAATGCAACCATAGCAGTAACACTTTCAGGATTCACCTTTAAAACTTCTCTAAAACAATTTTCTGCTAGCTTGTACTCCTTTCGCAACGTGTATATATAACCACAGATCATATTTGAATGAACTGAAATGTAATAATTTTTATTATCCTTAGATGAATACAATAAATAGTTTAATGCTAGATCAAAATACCCTAAATTAACATAAGTAAGACCTAAGTAGTAGTTATATTCATAATTATATGGGTTTGACTTATGTAACTGCATAAAAATTTCTAAAGCTTCTTTAAATTTTTTCTTTTCGAAAAGTAATATCCCCTCTTTGACTTTTACCCCCTGACCTTGATCCTTTTTGCTTAAAATTTCTTCCATACCTACTCTCATATTATAAATATTCGTTAAGTTTATTCAAATTTAAATCTATAAGAAAATCAAAACTGCTTTACCAACTCTTAACGAATGGTTCAAAAACATTATTTTTCTATTTGAGGCTGCATTAAAATCTATTTATCTCTCATCCCAAAAATATTAACACATCTTGTAAAAACTCCATCTATCTAAAAAGACATAAATCTATACCTAATAAACTTCACCAAATAGAATAAACTTTGAAAAAATCCAATCCTCTAAGTTTATCTCTTATCACCCTTAGTAAAATACATTCAGATAAGCTTTTATAGTAGTATTTCTGTTTTCATAAATCCTAGAGAATTACAGTTTCCAATAGTAACAGACTCTACAAGTCTCTATAAATCTTGAAATAATACCCAAACCCTAAAAGCAAAAGGTACTAACCAAACGAAGGATAAAAAACAAAAAACATATCATATTAGGCAAATACTATTTAGACCACTTTACTTTTGTAATTTCTAAAAATGGTAGCTTTTTAGATTAATTTTATATATGAGTCTTCCATGAATTTGGAATACCTATTCTTCACTTAAAAATTATTTTTACAATTTTCTTGTGGTATTTCTGTTTTATAATTTATTAAGATTGGAATTTTCTTAAATCTATAGGACCTTTTAATATATTTCAGATTTCTTACAATTAAGAAGAACATTAAACAATTACATCTAGAAAGATTATTGAAGATATAGAGAAGGTTATCCTAAAAGAAAGAAAACAAATTGAAGTTTATTAAATGGCATTAGTTTTATATGATTCTTTACACCCATGGAATTGAATTTTCTGAGTAATGGGAATATTAGCAAATTAGACCTACAGATGTCAGTCAAAAATATGTAAATCTTATCATAAGAGAAAATGATGCTAATAATATTTTGTAATTTTTTGGTAAATATAGGAGGCTGACATATACTTTGTGAATAATTTTAGTAAATATCTCTAAAAAGAAAAGTGTAAAAATGTTTTTGATAAATTCCATTTAGAACTTGAAAAATTTTTGCATATTTATACAAAATTATTTTACCCT
>JBKBIJ010000009.1:0-21577 GCA_046299455.1 Brevinematia bacterium
TAAGAAATTTGATGATCTCTTAAAAAGGACTTGTAGCATTTAAGAAAATGCTACTTTTAAGAAGTTATGGTACAGAAGTACCCTATAAGAGTACTTGTATGAATAATTTGTAATGAGTATAAGTTTCCATAAGTTTATAGGAAAATCCTAGTAAAATAATTCAAAGGACTACCACTCCTTAGAAAACCTAAAAGACAGAAGTATCGTAATAAATTACTTTTCTGAATAAGTTTCAAGAAGGAGTATGGGTTCCAGATTTAATAAAACTTTTAGAGGAATGAATTTAAGAAATTACATTTTTTAGAAGTTATAGAACAGAAGTATATCATAAAGTAACTTATCTAAATAAGTTGTTAAAAGGAACGCAAAGAAGAGAAATTTGAAAGAAAATACTCTTCTATCTGCTGAATATAGCTAACTAAAGCAAAATTTGGAGGATAAAATTCGATAAGGTATATCAACAAAAGTATGTAAAGTGAATAATTTATAAAACTTCAATTATAATTATTCTTATGTTACCACTTTTGATTATAAAAGATATAGATATTAACAATGACCTTTTTAGCAGAATAGGCTCATTTGAAAAAATATTTGTAGAAAATTCACCAAACGAAATAATTAAAGTAGCAAGAAACTACGAAAAAGTTATAATAACCTGGAACTCAACAACAATAATTGATCTATCGCTAATAGAAAGTCTACTAAAACAGAACTCCGAAATTTCATTCATAGCAAACTTACCAGATTATATGGAATTTGAAATATGGAACTCAGAATTTCTTATAGAATCACTTAAAAGGCATAACAAAACTAGCAAACCTCTAAGATATATACTCCCATCAATAGAACTAGATGAATCAATATACTATACTGACATAATTGAAAAGGATATAAGACTATACAGATTCGAGCTCTCTCCATTATCCCACAAAGGGATAGAACTATCAAAAAAAATTCTCAGCAAAATAAATATATCACAAAATGTTCCTCAACAAATAGAATCAATTATAAAGAATAACCCTGAGTACCTAGTCGAAATACCCACATTCTATTATATAGAAATATCTTCCGAAAAAATTAACACACTATATACACCAAGCTGGGAAGAAAAGATTGATGAAATCAACGTTAGTAACTTCGAAAAAATACTATCAAAAATAATTGAATACTCAAAAACACTTGGAATAATGATAGGAATATTCAACGAACCATTATACCATACCCAAATTGATGAAATTCTTAAAGTACTAGGAGAGTACAAGAATAAACAAGTAACCTTCATAATAAATACATCTCTACCTACTTTACCGGAAAGTTTGGTAAAATTACTTACTGAAACAAAAGACCTAAAAGGATTTAGAGGATATCCTTTCTTAAATATATTTATAGACTTACCCAGCACTACAAAAGAAAATTACGAAAAACTCAAAAGTTTAGACTTTTCATTAGTAATGGAAAACCTAAAAAAACTTATATCAGTAGATCCGAAAAGAGTTTTCATAAAATTCGTAAGAAACAAATACAACGACGAAGAACTTAGAGACTTTTACAACAACCTAAAACAATACCAAATAATAATCCAAAGACCTCAAAACAAAGAAATAACATCAGTAGATACGATACTACCAACAAGAATACCTTGCTATAAACTACAAACCAGCTTAGCTATACTCCCCAACGGTGACACTCTTATTTGTATAAATGATATAAACAAAAAACACAATTTAGGAAACATACTTTCAAAAGATGTTAAAGAAATATGTTTAAATAAAACTAGAAAAATAAAAGAACACTTCAGTAACAATTTTCTAGATATATGCGAAAATTGCATAATATGGGACCAATTTGATTTATGATAGGAACAGATATGAAAGATGTAACCATAATCTTAGTAAACTACAAAACCAAGGATATAACAATAAATGCTATAAAATCAATACTAAAAGAAACCAAGGATATAAACTACGAAATAATACTAGTTGATAACAACTCAAACGATGGAATCATCGAAGAAGTAAACAAATTGTTCCCTGAAATCATAACAATAAGAAGTGACAAAAATCTAGGGTTCGCCGGAGGATGTAATCTCGGTAGTGAGTATTCAAAAGGCAAATACCTTCTATTTCTTAACACAGATACAATACTAATAGGTAATACCATAAAAGAAATGTATGAATTTATGGAAAACCATATAGACTACGGAGTAATAGGAACTTTGCTAATAGACCAAAAAAACAATATAATACAGTCATGGGGTAATTTTTTACCATTTAACGTTGGAATAAAAGAATTCTTAATAAGACCATTCTTACCAAAAGCACTAAAGAATAATTCTAGAAAGGAAAACATAAAGGAATTTGAGAGGAAGTTTTTTAAAGACAGAGAAGCAATCGAAGTAGATTACATAATAGGAGCAGATATGTTTGTAAGAAAAGACATTTTTGAAAAAATAGGTAAATTCGACGAAAGATTCTTCATGTATTTCGAAGAAGCAGACCTACAAATAAGGATAAAGAAAAAAGGATACAAAATAGGTATAGTAAAATGTACACCAATAATCCACTTAGAAAGCATTAGTTTCACATCATCAAACAAAAAAAGAACAATGAAAATGGTATCCTTTCTAAAGTACTTAAGAAAAAATTTCCCAATATATTACATTATATTCAAACCATTTTCCTTAGTGTATGGTATAACAAAACTTTTAGCAGATCTACTTTTAAAAGAATATACCTTCAGAGAAAATTTAACATTCATAAAGAGTCTGTATCACGAAACATTCGATTTTGTGAAATAAATCAAAATTATTCGATTAACTTTTACAATCACTCTTAATTTCTTATTCTTTTAAAGTACTTTATAAAGAAATTTTCTAAAACCCATATTCTACCCCTTACCCACCTCTTATCTGATCATAACCAAAACCTTAAAACTGGCGCCCCTAGAAAAGGACTATTACTTCGAAAACTACTTTTCCTTAAAATTTTTAACACACAAATACCACAAGAGATGTTTATGAATAAGCTTTAGCAAAGATAGATAAAAAGAAAAAGATTTAGGAAATTAAATACCTCTCAAAAAGTAGTCTGTCATTCAAAAAACTATCTTCATAAGTTAAAGAACAGAAGTTACCAACCATCTAAACAAGTAACTTTACTACTTAGAGATAGTCAAAAACATCTAAGAATATTGGATAACCCCTCAAAAAAGCATATCTCTCAAAGAAACTAATTTCCTCTCACTTACCTACTCAAGAATGCTCAAAAACACATATAAAAAATTGAATAACTCCTTAGAAGAGAATCATTACTCTAAGAAACCACCTTTCCTTAAAAGTTTTGAAAAAAGAAATACCATAATAAGAAATACAAGTGTTATAAATTTATAGAAAACTCCTAATAGAATCAATTTAAAAAACTACCATTCCTTAGAAAAGTTAAAAGACAGAAACATCTCAATAAGAGCACCTTCAAATAGTTATTGATCACCTCTAATTGTTTATTTACTAAAGCTCTAAAAAACTACTCGACTGCTTTTTTAATTTTTGGAAAGATGTATTTTATCTTGTCTTTACCAAAAAGATTATTATACCTAACCCTGATCTCAAGATCAACTAATTTGCTATCAGGATATTTGACTTCATATAAACTTCTGAAAACCACAAGATATCTAAAAACTTTGTTATTCTCATAATCTCTCAGAAAAACTTTATGAGAAAACAAAACAGATTCATCGTAATACTCACCACCAGTTGAGGAAGCCAATTCTCTAAGAATTTCGTTATTAGTCAAAGAAATTACATACAAAGGAATAAAATTATAGTACGCATAATCAATTATATTGTAAATATTTCTTTTAGAAACATCTCTCTCCAAATCTCCAGAAGTAATAACAAGAACAGCATTATTCCTAACAGAATAAAGAAGCTCCGTAATACCTTTATAAACGCCATCAAGCAATCTATAGTTATCTGAAAATGTATTAAAAGTTTTCTCAATGAAATCAATAGGATAAAGAATAGAAACATTCGTTTTCCCAATTTCAAGAATATCCTCTCCTACAACCGAAACATTAATATAATCAGAAGCATTTAGATCTTCTAAGATATTTCTAACGAAATTTATTATCGCATTATAGTTATCAAATATTTCTTTACTCTTCTCTATAACAATATACAAATGTTTTTTCTTAAGAAACCTATAAGTTTCTCTAACTTCAGGCATTACTATACTTACACCTGATTCAAAAACCTCAAAATTATAATCTTTAAGGTTTCCCACAATATCTTGCTGGATATTCCTAACACCAACCAAAACTCCCACCAATGGAAAGTAACTAAAAAACACTCCTTTTATATCAACGTCAAGGTTATACACACTAAGAAAAATATTACCAAAACACTCTATTCTATTTTCTTCCGTGTTTATCGCATAAATTTTATTTCCACTACCAACAACAACATCATCAAATTTATTAGTTGAAATTACACTAATAATTTTACCATCCCTAGACACAATATAAATACCATCATCGCTAGAAACAACAAAATTATCACCAAACAAACAAAATCCATTAACCTTCTTACTAACATTAACTCTATACAAAAATTCACCGTATTTAGAAAAAACTTCTATTCTTTCACCAAACGATACAAAAACGTTATCTCTCTGTATTTCCAAATCTGTGGGAGAACCAGGCAATTCACTTGAGAAAGAAAATAAGAATTTACCATCATTCTTATTGATAACAATAATCTTGTTATTAAAAACATCAAGAAGATAGATCCATTCAGAAATTAATCCTATCTTTCTAAAACTTACATTATTATATCTAAAAGTGTTTTTTATATTGATATCCCAAAAATTAAGATTAAAAAAACCTTCTGAATATTTATAAACACTTGAGAAATCTACAAACCAGAAAACCCCTTCATCTCCATCAAAAACTACATCAATAATCTTCCTAGAAGGATTGTAAGAAATGGAATTAAACTGATCATCATAAACCAAGAACGTATCATTACCAAATGAAGACAAAATAATACCTTTATTCTTAGAGTATCTTATAGAAGTCGGCAAAGAGAAAAATTTTTTATTCTGTGAAATACCATAGATGTTAGTCAGAGTATAATATTCAAAGGGAATATCTCTATTAAATGACAAAGATAACCTAGAGTAAATAGAAGACAGTTTAGGAATTACGAAACTCGATAACTCGCTCTCTTTTATTTCTTCGAATAGATCAATAGCATTCTTTATTTTACCAGAATTCAAGTAGGCTTTCGCTAAGAAATACTTAGTTTCAAGTAACACCGGATTATAAAACAAAGATTTGTTAAGCGAGTATATAGCCCTATCATAATTCATAGATATCAGGAAATCTATTCCTTCCATCAAAAACTTTTCTCCCAAACCAAACTTAACATCTTTAAACTTTTCAAGTTCTTCAAAAATTTTAACATTTTGACTAAGACTGTCTTCAATAGGTATATCTTCTGACTTTGTTCCGCAACTTGATACAACAAAAGACAAAAACAAACATAAAAAAGATAAAAATATCAAACTAAATTTCAATCTCCATTCCCTCTCTAGCGACATATACCTCATACTCAATTCCTTTCATCTTGAAGTAATTTTCAATATAATGTTCTATCAACATCATATCCTCATCTTTTCTTGATGGATCTAAGTGGAAAAGAATAATCTTCTTAGCTTTTGCTTTAATTCCAAAGTTTATAGCACTAGGAATGGATGAATGTCCCCATCCTTTTTTAGACTGGTACTCAATTTTAGTATATTGAGCATCTATAATAAGCAAATCTGAGTTATAAGCAAACTCAATTATTCTATCGATAGAAGGAACATTATTCTTACCAACAATTCTAACCATCTGCGGAAAGTAATCTCCAAAAACTATTTGTTCCTTTTTTATGTCCACCTCAAAATCAAACAAAGAAACAATTTTCCTATCTTTGTATTCAAAAGAATAACCTAGGCAAGCCGTTGGATGATAAAGATATATCGTCGATATTTTCACATTGCCTATTTTTATTGTCTCACTTTCTAATTCTCTAAAATCAATATAAGAAGATAAATCTTCCACCTTAACTGGGAAATATATATATCCCATCTGTCCACTAACCATATTTCTTAACTTACCTAACATACTAGGACCATGTATAAGTATTTTATACCTATAATCGAAAATAGGTGAAAAGAATGGTAACCCCTGAATATGATCCCAGTGTGTATGAGTCAAAAACAAATTTACCTCATATTTTGGATACGAAGATTTGATATGATCACCCAGAGCCCTAATACCAGAACCTGCATCTATAACAAAAACATTTTCATCATTTCTTATTTCGATACAAGAAGTATTACCACCATAAACGGCGGTATTAAGACCAGGTACAGGTATAGATCCTCTAACACCCCAAAATTTAACAATCATTTTTTTTCTTTGTCTCCTACATTTGAAGAGCCTAAATTTGAAATAACTCTTTCTATCTCTCTATTAACCCATTTCTCAAATCTGCCACTTTTAAGAACTTCTGAAAGCGTCTTGATAGACTCAACCTTACCTATATTTTCCAAAGATTTAACAACCTCAAACGCTATCATATTGTTGTCAGTAGACTTTATAACGCGATCAAGAAAAACAAAAGCTTTCTCAGATCCCTTACCTAATTTACCAATTGCCCTTATTATTTGAACTTTATAAGAAACAGACTTAAACCTATCATAGTTATCTATAAGCGGATCAATTGCCCTTTTGTCACCAAGCTCCCCAAGAGACCATATCGAAGCAAGGATAACTTCATCAAACCCCTTCTCAACAGAATATCCTGAGAACAAAAATATCGATATCAACCTATCAAAAGCTTTTTTAGACTTAATCTGCCCAAGCCTATATACAGCCCTTTGTGCAATATCATAATTATCAGAATAAGTTAAATCTATAATCAGATCTACATCTTCAGGTCCCAAAGAAGAAATTACATCATACTCCTTTTTTTCTTTACTAGAAGATTTAGAACTATCATGAGATACAGCCTCTTTAGATTGAGCGAAAACCCAAGAAAAAACAGATACGAAAGCAACTATAAGTAATATTCTTCTCATACTACCTCCACTAAATAGGAATGATAATTTATCTTAATTTACTAAAAATAAATCTTTCAACCCAATCCATAGTAGTCTGCATACCTTGAGTAATAAAAATACCTACAATAAAGTAAGACTGCAATAGAAATACACTCCAAAACGCTCTAGATCTTTCAACTGGTTCACCTTGAATGAACAAAGCAAACAAAACTACAAAAGTTAACCACACGAATACCAGCGAAAAGCTAAAATTAACATCTTTCTTAAATAATCCAATGATACCTGGAATAATTAGAAAGTATAAGATTAGATGAAACTGTTGCAAATGAACTTTCAACAAATCCCACAAAACAACAAAATTATAATATAAAGGAGTACCACTAATACCACCATATTGTTTTCTTAGTATGTGCGTCCACAAAACATCTAAACTTTTTATCTCACCCCACGTAAGAACCCTAATTTCCGCTTCAGGCATTGAATATATTGCAACACTCCTTATCCAAAGATAACCATAGAAAACAAATATAGGCACCATAAATAGTAAAATAGCCCAAAACGAGGTTTGTAATATATCTTTTACCCAAACATCTTCCTTTTTACCTGTGTATAAATACCCTGCAATACCTGCAAAAATCATTGGAACAAAAGGAGCAATAGTAATTATCCAAGCTTGATTAGGAGAAATAGGACCTAAAACTTTCCATCCATTGTAATAGAATAAAACTATAGCAACAACCAAAGAAACTAAAAAACCTAACAACAATAAAAAACTAGTAGAAGTTAAATAACTCAAATTTAAAGAAACTTTACCCCACAGTGCTGAAACAATAATTAAGAAAATCAAAATACTTATAGGTATTATGTACCCTGCAGATAAATGGTGATTCGTTAGACTCAATCCCATTGAGAAGAAAAGAAGAATAAGATACCTATTACCAATGTAGGGCTCTTTAGTACGGTAATAATTAGAAATGACATCTTCATACCAAAGCATAAAAACTATCAAAACTAAACCATTCAAAAGACTATGTAAGGAGTAAACTTCTCCTATTATCGACTGATTCCAAAGAAGGTTTGACATACCAAACATTAGTCCCCCAAGTATAGAAGGGATATATATTTTCAAATCAAAACTTTCAGTATTCCTAAGTAAATCAGGCTTTCTGGTAATACCAAGTATCTTCAAAGCAAAAAGAAAAAAAATAAAAGCGGTAGAAGCACCAGCAAAAGCAGACATCAAATTAATCCTGTAGGCAACATTACCGAAAGGTAAATAACTAAAAAACTTACCCAGAATAGCAAATATCGGATATCCTGATGGGTGAGGAGCACCAAAAGAATAAGTCGTCGTTGCTAACTCACCATGATCACCAGCAGCAACAGAAGGAGTAAGTGTCAAAATATAGTTTGCAAAAACCACTAAAAAAACACCTAAACCTATTAAAAAATCTCTAAATCTATAAGTATAAAATTGGCAATTCTGATAAACAGCCTCAGAAATAAAGGGATTAACAGACATCCTATCCTCCTTTTCTCATAAATTATAAAAACCTAAAATATACATATCAAATTAATCAATTACCACTCTATATCTTTTTACAAAATTCAATTTTAGAGATTTCTCCACCTTCCACCAGGACGTTTTAGAAATATTGCTTTCCTATCTAAAAGCGCTCAAAAGTGTGTCTAAGAAATTTGATAACACTTAAAAAAGTTCGTAACCACAAAGAAACTACTAAATTGAACTTTTGACTATCTTATAGATATAGCTAGTTAATATTCTTCTCACTTAGAAAGAAGAGAATGTTTCTAAAGTGCTACTTTCCTACTTAAAATGTTAACATACTTCCGTGAGATATCTTTTACTTTTTAAAGTGTATTATTCTTTCAAAATTTATGGAGAGTTCTAGATAATATGAAGCCAGGAAAGTACAACTCTTGAAAAGTTATGGAACATAAACATCACAGTAATTACCTTTATGTATAAGTTGTAAGGAGAAATGAATGTTATAAATTTATAGAAAACTCCTAATGGATTCACTCCAAGAATTTACATTCACTTAGAAAGAAGAGGATGTTTAAAAAACATTACTTTTGACTTAAATGTATTAAAAATATTGCTAAGAGGTTGGATAACTCTTTAATTGGAAAATATCTCTAGAAAATTGGAGATACCACCTCAAAAAATGCTAATTATTCAAAAGAGAGTACATTTCCTTAGAAGTTATGTAACAGAAATATGAGATACAATGGCACCTGTTTAGATAAACTGTAAGCGGTAATAGATATTTTAAATTTATATAAAACTTCTAATTGAGTGAATTCAAAAAAAGAGTGTTTAAGTAACACTACTTTCTTACTCAGAAGTATTCGAAAAATAGATAAGAAATTTGGTAACTCTTAAAAAAGAACCATTGCTCAAAGAAACTATCTTTCTCAAGAAGTTACAAAACAAATATAAAGGTAATTGTCCAAATAAGCTGTAGTATTATTAATTTCATGAAGCGAGTTTTAGGAATTTTGAACCTTCTACTACGATGATATTTAAAGCCTATTACTTAACATGAATAACATAAAAACAACTTACCCTAATGACATCTTAAAGGAGGAATAGAAATATTGTAAAGAATTTGATAGCTTCTTAAAGAAAACCTGTCAATCTAATAAACTGCATTTCTTCAGAAGTTATTAAACCAAGACAAAAGTATTTAGTTGAATGATTAATAATGTGTCAAAAATATTAACTTTCACTTAAAGATACAAGAGAATATTGCTAAGAAATTCTTCTAATCCTTAGAAGAGGGCCTGTTGACCAAAGAACTACTTTTCTCAAGAAGTTATAGAACAGAAATGCCATAATAAGAATATCTACCTGAAAAGTTATAAGGGAGAAATGAAGTTATAAAACAAAAATATCACAAAACCTATCAAACATGTTGTAAGGAAAGGTACAGAAAAGAAAGAAACTTAAGAAATTGGAATTTTAAAATATTTTTTAGAAGTGAAGTTTAATACTCAACATAATACCCTAGTAGCTTTATAATAATGCAAAATAAAAACCTTAAATACCCATATAGTACTCTCTATGTAGAAGACTTATAATTTTATTTGACAACCAAATCATAGGAAAAGCAAAAGCAAAATTCATAATTCCCTCTATAAACATAGCAATGTACCACTCACCTAAAGATATACTCTTAAAAAGTAAACTCAACAAAAACATAACAAAATACTTTATGATAGTTCCAAAAAACGAAACAATAGGAACAGTAAATAACACTTCAAATATAAATATTACTTTAAAAAACTCTACGCTTAGAGCAACTGTCGAAAAAGCTAATGAATGAGTTCCAACATACGCACCTGAAAGTATATCAACGCAAAAACCCAAAACCGCACCTAAAATTATTCCCTGAGAAACCCCAACCTTAAACGAATAGTACACGATAAATATAACTAATAAATCCGGAAAGAATCCAAACACTTTAAATTGTGGCAAAGTTTGAAAAATCATCAAGGTAGCTATTATCAAAAAAGCCCATACTTTCCTCATTAGGAATACCTTTCTTTCAAACTTTCAACTTCGTTAATTAGATTTTTCTCAACTTCATCTATCTTTTCAATTTGATCATTAGGTATCTCTATTTTGATTCTGATTATTTCTGAGAGTGTTTTCATATTCTGTATTTCACTGACGGGTACTTTGTAATTTACAACCAAATCGTGGGTAAGGTCGTATAACTTCAATATTAATTTAGCCATTCTTATTTGCTTTTGAGGTGCACAATAAGAATCAACCTTATCGTAAGCAACTTGCTGTAGAAATCCTACCTTTATTACTCTTGCTATCTCAAGAACTAATCTTTCAGATTGAGGTAAGGCATCGAGTCCAACAATTTTGACAATTTTTTGCAATCTATCTTCTCTTATCAGTATATCCATTATTCTTTGTCTAACGTCTTTATAATCTGGGTCAACTTTATTCCACCACTCCGCAACCATATCAACATAAAAGCTATAACTTAATATCCAGTTTATAGATGGAAAATGTCTTTGGCTAGCAAGTGATTTATCAAGAGCCCAGAAGCACTTTGTAAATCTTTTCGTATTCTGAGTAACAGGCTCAGAGAAGTCTCCACCTGCAGGAGAGACTGCACCTATTATTGTCAAAGATCCCCTCAAACCGTTTAGCGTTTCAACAAAACCCGCCCTTTCATAGAATGCTGCAAGTCTAGAACCAAGATAAGCAGGGAATCCTTCCTCAGCCGGCATTTCTTCCAACCTACCAGATAACTCTCTCAACGCTTCAGCCCACCTACTCGTTGAATCAGCCATCAAGGCGACATTATACCCCATGTCTCTAAAGTACTCACCTATTGTTATACCTGTGTATATTGAAGCTTCTCTTGCAGTAACAGGCATGTTCGAAGTATTAGCAATAATTACAGTCCTCTCCATGAGAGGTTTACCAGTTTTTGGGTCAACTAATTTCGGGAAATCCTCCAAAACTTCTGTTATTTCATTTCCTCTCTCTCCACAACCAACGTATATTATTATATCTGCATCAGACCACCTAGCAAGCTGATGTTGTGTAACTGTTTTGCCAGTACCAAACCCACCAGGTATCGATGCTGTCCCCCCTCTTGCTATAGGGAATAGAAAATCTATAACTCTCTGACCTGTAAACATAGCTTCTGAAGGAATATACTTATTGTTAAAAGGTCTAGCAATCTTGACAGGCCATTTATGATACATTTTAAGTTCATGTCTACCCATAACTGGGTCTTCAAGGATACATATAACATTATCAACTTTATATTCACCTTCCCCAGCAATATAAACAACTTTACCAGCTTTATCAGGGGGAACTAAAATCTTGTGCACTATCCTTGATGTCTCCTGCACTTCACCTATTACACTACCACCATGTAAAACATCACCTTCCTTTACAACAGGTCTAAAAACCCATCTTCTCTCTCTATTAAGAGAAGGTAAATCAACCCCTCTAGGAATGAATATACCATATTCATATATCTCATCAAGTGGCCTCTGAATACCATCGTATATCTTCGAGAGTAATCCAGGACCTAATTCTACAGATAAAGGTTCACCAGTTCCGTAAACCAAATCACCTGGTTTGACACCTGATGTATTCTCATAAATCTGAACTATAGCCTTATCACCACTAATAGATATAACCTCACCTATCAGTAAATCTTTAGAAACCTTAACAACTTCCATCATCTTAACATTCCTAACATCTCTAAGAATAGCAATCGGTCCATTTATCTCATCAATAACACCAACAACATTCTCTAAAATCTTACTCTCAACAATTTCTGCCATAATCTTCCTCTATAACCTAAAACTATTTTTAGAAAAAACCTAGATCTCTTTCAAATTAAAAATCTCATCTCTTTTAACAAACATGAAAGTAAATGATATAAAAAATAAAAATTCCTCTTTCCTTAAATCCCAATACTAAAATCATACAAGTTTTAAATACACCTGAAAAACCTTTAACCTCTTCTGCTATCAAGGAAAAGAAAAAAAGCTACCCCCTTAAGAAGAGTATTAAAACCATTTACTCACCAGAAATTGAGGATGTTTCAAAAACGTTACTTTCTTATCAAAAGGTGTTCCCAAATATATCTAAGAAACCCAATAATCACTCGAAAAAGTTATATTACTCCAAGAAACTACCTTTATTTAAGAAGTTAATTAACGAGAGAATAAGTTCAAAAAATTAGATTTTTAACCTAGTCTCATCCAACAAGTTGATTAAAAAAACCCAAAATATATACCATAATAAAAATGAAAATAAAGTTTTGTGGTCTCACTAGAGTAGAAGATGTTGAATTCGCAATAAAGCTTGGAGTAGATTTCCAGGGATTTATTCTTTTCAGAGGTAGCAAAAGATTTGTGTCTCCTAGCACTTTAGATAACATATTCAAAAAAGTACATAATGGTAACTTCGTAGGCGTATTCGTAAACGAAGATATAGAAAAAGTTTTACGCTTATCTAGAACATATAATTTTACTTTTGTACAACTACATGGAGATGAAAGTCCAGATTACACGAGAAAAATTTTAGATGAAGGTATACCTACCATAAAAGCATTTAGAGTCAAAGGCGAAGAGGAAATACTGAAAATAAAAGAAACTCCTTCAGAATTCATTTTACTAGATGCTTTCGTTGAAGGTACTTATGGTGGGACAGGAAAAACCATAGATTTTAACATTCTTGACAAAATATTTTCTAAAATCATAGACAAAAGAATCTTTCTTTCGGGTGGAGTAAACATAAATAACATCGAAGAGATCATGAAAAACTTTGGAAAATATATTTACGCTCTAGATATCTCAAGCGGAATTGAGGAAAGCCCCGGAATAAAAAGCCATTCACTTATGGAAGAAGTTTATAACAAGTTTAAAACTCTTAGACAACTATTAACCAATCTTACCTAAAATTTCATTTAGTAATCCTTCTAATATAAGTTTACCATCAACAGAACCTAGTATTTTCTCAGAAGCTCTCTCTGGATGTGGCATCATACCTAAAACATTTTTATTCTTGTTAAATACTCCCGCTATATTATAAACTGAACCATTAGGATTTGTTTCATCATTAACTACACCAAACTTATCACAATATTGAAAAGCCACTTGATCATTATCTAATACTTCTTTCAACATATCATCCGTTAAATAATAATTCCCCTCACCATGAGCGATAGGTATAGACAATACCTGTCCTCTTTTATATCCTCTCGTAAAAATCGTTTCGTTATTAACAACTTTTATGTACTGAAACTTACATATAAACTTTAAAGTCCTATTCTTTAGAAACGCCCCAGGTAGTAACCCGGACTCAACCAATATCTGAAACCCATTACATATACCCAAAACAGGATAACCTTTACTAGCAAGGTTTTTTACCTCAGACATCACAGGTGAAAATCTAGCTAATCCACCAGCTCTTAAGTAATCTCCATAAGAAAACCCACCTGGCAAAACTATTGCCGCCAAATCAGATAAATCTGTCTCAGTATGCCAAACATACCTAACCCCACAATTAAAAACGTTTCTCAAAACATGGAAAACATCAGCATCACAATTTACACCTGGAAAAACGACAACCCCCACTACCTTCATAATAGTTACAAAATTATAAACAACTCTTAGCATAACTATAAAGTTATAGTCCAAAATACTAACCTGACAAATAAGTTTTAAGAGAAAGAAATGAAAAATAAGAAATTGGATTTTTTACACAACCTAGAAATGACTTTCAAATGGTAGGAAAAGTTAAACTTCTTAGGAAAAGAATAACTCTATATTAACCGAAATCTACTAACTGAAAAATTATGGAATATAAAATTACCATCGTTAAAGAGACTTAGTATAAATATACAGACATTACTGGAGGAGTAAAGATTGAGAATTAGGTTTTCTAGGAGTGAAATAGAGAAAAGATAAGTATTTTCGGCCCACTTCTACAGTATAATTTGAAAAATTTTTCAAATAAACTATATTATTAGAAAAGAATGAACAAAGAAATAAAAATAAAGCTAAGCTTAGGAAGAAAAATATTTTTGTCAGTACTAGCAATAATAATACTTATGGTAGCACTAATTTATTCTTCCACAACCCGTTCAACATCCGAAGGTCTAGAAAATGAAATGAAAGTCAGAGGAACATCGATATCAAAAAACGTTTCATCATCGCTCTCAACTATATTATCATCAATAATAGCAGAAAAGATAGCCAAAAACCCAAAACTACAAGAAGAAATATTCAAATCACCAGAACTCATGAGCTCAATATTTTCTGAACTCCAGATAAAAGAAGAATACATAAACTTAATAGAAACATTTGCAGACATACCAAAAACAGAAGACATAATATGGGCATCCGCAGTAGACCTAAACAACAATATTTTGGTACACTCGGAACCAGATATAAGCTTCATGGAGAAATTCGTTTTACCAAAAGGAACATTTCCAAATATATACTTAATCAAAACTTATAGAATACTGCTAGAAAATATAAAAGTAAAAAAACTGGGAATATTTGAAAAAATATTTAGGGGGTTTTTAACATCAAACTTAGAGTTTAAAGTAACAGATAAGGAACTTATAGAAGAAGTAGCAAAAACTCTTTCAATTGAGAAAAAACTAGCCAAAGATCTAATATCTATAGCAAAAAAAAATCTTCAAGACAACTTAAAAAACAATTATGAAAAATCAAGTCTAGTTTACTGGGAGATAAAAAATATACAAAGAAAATACAATAATGGTGAGTTTTCAAAAAAATTTAGGGATAACCTATCTAAATTAGTAAAATTACTAGATTACAACTACATAACATACGAAATAGCAGCATCATTCTTTGAACCATTTAAAGAGTTTCTAAAAGAAAACAAAAATTTTTTATCAAAAGAAGACTATAGTTATATCAATACAATGATTGATCGATTCATAAAGAGCAGTTTTGGCATAACAGGATTTCTACAATACTATTATGAAGAAAAGGGAGGTAAAAAACAAAGAAGATTACTATTCTCTTATCCTGTACTAATAAAAGAAGATTTTGGTAAATACGTAGCAGATCTTTATATAGGAATGTCACTAGATAGCATAGAAAAAACAATAATCACCGTAGAAAGAGAAGTACAAATAGGAGCATTGATAGCTGTAATAATAGCAATATTACTAGTAATTTTCTTATCAACAAGAATATCCAGGGGTGCAAGAATAATAACAAATGCAATGGGAGAACTTTCAAAGGGTAATCTAAACGTGAAGGCAGAAGTAAAATCAAACGACGAAATAGGTTTTATTGCTGCAAATTTTAACAACATGGTAGAACAGATAGCTGAAAAAGAGAAAATGAGAGACATTATGAACAAAGTTGTATCCGAAGAAATAGCAAAAGAACTAATGAAAAAAGGTATAGAACTTGGAGGAGAAATGAGATTCACAACAATGCTATTCTCAGATATAAGGGGATTTACATCCATGAGCGAAAAAATGAACCCAAGAGAACTAATATCAATCCTAAATGAATACATGACAGAAATGGTTGAAATTGTAAAAAAATATAAAGGTGTTGTTGATAAGTTTGTTGGTGACGAAATAATGGTTGTGTACGGTGCGCCGATATCGTTTGGAACTGTAGAAGATGCTTTACTTGCGGTAATAACTGCTTACGAAATGATTAAGAAAATGGATACTTTACACCAAAAATGGCAGGAAGAAGGTAAACCACTACTAACTCCAGGAATAGGTATAAACTCAGGAGAAGTAGTTGCAGGCAACATGGGATCTAAAGACAGACTAAGCTATACAGTAATAGGTGATGCAGTAAACACAGCAGCAAGATTATGTGGAGCAGCAGAAGGGAAAACATGTATCATCAGCGAAAACACCTACAAATTAGTGAAAGACTTTATTGAAGTAGAAGAAAAAGAACCAATAAGAGTAAAAGGTAAAAGTGAGCAACTAAAAATATATAAAATATTGTCAATAAAAGATTACGGTTATTCTAGAGCAAAAGAAATACTATCCTCTACTGGATCATAATAGAAAAATTGCTAATATAATAAGACTTCCCATAGGTTATTACAATAAAACCTTGTACGTACTTTACACCAGAAACAAAAATAACTTCTAAAATTATTTGGTTATTAAACCTAGAAATATTCTCTAAAAACACCTTAACATCTCTAGAGCCAAATATCTCTCTTTTGCGTAGTAAATATTTAGAAATCTTATCTCGCAAAGACTTCGATGGAATAATATTTTTCACCTTAGAGAAGTCTTCTGTATTCAGCAAGTAAGAAATTCTATCGATAAAATCTGAAACAACGGCGGGAACATTTAAATTTGAATAATTATCATAATAAAACATTTCGGGGAAATTTCTAAATGGATTTATAATTACACTCTCAATAGGTACGTTAAAAACAAAATTAGCGTAAGAATCTTTTGGTATCTCAACAGAAAAATTCGTCTCAAATTCCGATGTCTTAACATACACAGAAGTACTAATTTTGGTAGGAGCAGTTGAATAAACTTTAAAAGAATCTCCTGAAAAAGAAAGTTCTAGATTCCACAAAGTAGGAAGACCATCAAAAAGAGGATAAAACAAACTGAAGTTTACTCCAGTTATGTTTCTAAAAGCTTCCTGGAAAACATCAAGATTCAAATTATTCAGTGAAGATAGATAACTAAAAAGTGATATTAACGGAAATCTCCCAACAACTGAAGAAATATACCTAAATATCAAAGGATACTTATTATACCGAACAACAAATAAATCACTCTTTCTAGCCAAATATGAGAATCTAACCTGAGATACGTAATTATTAAAAACAACATCCTCAATATACGAAGAGCCAAAAACCTCAGAAAGCACTTGAATACTCATATAGTGTATAAATCCTTCAAAAATGTTAATAAAATCTTCACTTACATACTTTTTCATAGCTAAATGTAGCATTTCATGAGTTATCAAAATAAAATCTTCTAGCTTATCCAAATTAGAAAAATAATCATTAAACGAATCAACAATCCTATTTACAATAATCGTATCTTCAATCGCTTCAGAAAACAAAGAGTTAGGTAAATAAACAACTTTAATACTCTCAGGTAACCTAAGCCCAAACTTTGATGCAATAAAACTTCTAGAAAGATTAACAAAAGAAGCTATACTAAGAGCAATACCTTCATTACCCTTAGGAAAAGTTATACTAACCTTAAATCCATTATAGTTAACATCAACTAAACTCAAATATCCTATAACAATAGGAGAATTATACTTTCTTTGCTGAACAAAAATCTTTCCATAAGAAGGTTTATAAACTTTACCGTCAATAAAAACTTCAATATCTTCATTATCTGGAATTTCAATAGTAATAGAACTACTTATATTCAAATTTTCTTTTTCAACCAAAAAATATGGTAACGACCGCATAACTTCAGAGAAAGCTACAATTGATTTAGTTTTACATTCTCTCAGGATATAATAGTTATACATTATCTCAAGATCGTATCTACCACTCTTAGGTAAATCGATATAATATATATTTAAGTCAGCATCAACACTCTTTCTAGGCTTTATAACAGAACCATTCAACCTAATAGAGGAAATATCCCTGTTAAGGATTAATTTAACATTTCTTTCATCTGTATCAAAAGAAATGTTATAAATAATTTGCGATTTTACCAAAGATATAAATATTTTCACTTCCTGAATATCAAAACAGAACACTAATGAAGTGAAAAATAAAGCATAAACTAAAATAAAGATAAATTTTACAAACTTCATGATATCAGCTTTTTAACAAAATAGAAAATCTTCTTGAAAAAGCCCTTTTTCCTAGCATCCCTACTTTTCCTTATCTCTTCTATTTCTTCCTGAAACAAATTTTTCCTGACATAATTCTCATCAAACTCTATATCCTCAAAAAGATGTTTATTCTGTGAACTTATAACCCTTGCCACAATCTTCTTCCATCCAAGTTCCTTAGCCGCTAGCAACCTTCTATATCCAGCAATAAGTGTATAGTCATCGGATATCACAATAGGATTAATCAAACCTATTTCTTTCATGCTTTTTTTAAGTGAAGTTATATCTCCTATATACTTCCTTTGACGATCACTGATCTTTATTTGGCTAATATCAACTTCCTTTAAATTAAACTCCATTTTGTTCTTAATTATCAATAAAACCATATATCAATTTCAAATAGAGACTGTGTCAAAAATGTATTTACATTTTTCCTTATTGATCTAAGAGACCAACATTACTAAAAAATTATAAGACAGAAATACCAAATAAAATTTAACTAAATGAATTACAAAAAAGAATGTATAAAATTGAATTTCTGGCACAATCCCAAAAATCACTAGAGAAATGTAAATAAGAACATTTGTAACTAAAGAAAAAATACTACAACCTTTAAATACCTTTTAACTTCAAAGAAATATTTATATATTGAATTTCAAAATCCTATAATTTATAATACAATCATAATTATCAACGAGAGGAGCAATAAAAATGAAACTAGACACAATAGGTGACATTGACATAGTAAGATTAGAAGGTACCATAAACGTACAGACATCTATAGAGCTTGAATCCTGGTTAAATTCACTGATACCACGTAAGCAGCTTAAAAAGGTAATAATAGATCTCTCCAAAGTTCAACATATCTCAAGTAGTGGCCTAAGGGTTTTAGTAAGTTTCTATAAAAGAATCGTATCCAACAGCGGAAAATTAATAATGGCTGGACTTAACCAAAACTTAAAGAAAATATTCAAAATCGTAGAACTCGACACTGTATTTGAAACATATAACTCAGTAGAAGAAGCAATAAACAAACTTGGAGAGACATAGTATGGATAAAATAATTGCAGAAGTAGGAAATCACAAAATATCATTCGAAGAATTTATAAATACTTTCTTTTACTTGCTAATAGGATACAGTATTTCAAACAGAAGCCAAAAAATCAGCAAAAGTGATATAGAGAAATTCTCAAAAATAATATTCGATCTAACACTAGAATCAGTAATACAAACAACATCCGTGAAGAAATTTATCGAAGATAGTAGCACGTACAGAATTAATACTAGCGAAAATACATCTGAAGGTGAAGAAGTAAAGGAAATGATAACCACCAAGTTATCCTTGTTAGGAAACGAAAATTTCAAAAATTACCTTGATGCCAAAATACTACAAGAAATAGTTGAAACCCAGATTTTCATATCAAATTTTATAGAATCTTATTTACAGAAAGAAGGAATCTTAAGCTACGACAAAATAAAAGAGTTCTATAATAAAGAATTCATTGGATTTCTATTAATTTCATTTTTATTCGTATCGATACCAAAAACACTCAAAGAAGAAGAAAAAGAAGAAATAAAAAGGAAAATAAACGGTGAAAACTTAAAAGAAATGGAAAAGTTTTATGAAAAAGACCCTCAAAAAATAGTATACTACTATGAAAACATAGATGTTTTTGATTATTTCACAACAACAAAAGAATTCGAAAACGAAAAGTCATTTAGATTGTATGAAATTCTCGAGGGAATTGGTGTAGATCCAGATAATATGATTCTTGACAAAAACATAGAAAACAAAATAGTTTCAATACAAACAGATACCCGAGATAACTTTTACAAATTTACACAAATAGATTATAATAAACCACAATTCAGCACAAAAATATATGAATACTTCAAAGAATACCTCCTTGATAATTTGTATGATGAAACATTTGATATTCTTTATGACAAAGCCAGCGAAAAAATTCCAGTAAAATACTATGAGGACAACTTGAAGGAATTACAAAAAATCCTAAGACCTATTTCAAAAGAATGGTTCGAAAACATAAGATAGCTAACCTTTCACCACGGAAATTCTTTAGAAAATATACTTACTTTTGAGGCTGAACAGGATACTCTTTAAAAATCAACGATAATATAATCGAGACAAATATTATAAGAACTATTATAAGAAGCGAGACTAAAGAATCGATATGTAAATGTAATATCTCTTTTAATATCATCTTAAAACCAATATACGAAAGAATGATGGAAAGACCATACTTAAGGAACTTAAATACTCCCATTATACCAGCAAGAGCAAAGTACATAGACCTAAGCCCCATTACTGCAAATATATTTGAGGTGTAAACAACCAAAATATTTGTAGAGATTCCTAAAACCGCAGGAACAGAATCAACAGCAAACATAACATCAGTAGCTTCGATAACCAAAAGACATAAAAAAAGAGGTGTAACCCATAATTTACCATTAATATTTACAAAAAACTTACCATCAACATAAGAAGAAGTAACATTAAAAATCCTTTTAGCAACTTTGTAAACGAGTTTGTTCTCTATACCTTTAACATTTTCTTCCCTATTAGTTAAAATCAAAAAAGATGTATAGATCAAAAACAATCCAAAAACAATAAAAAGCCAGGAAAACATTTCAACTAGACTAACTCCCAAAATAATAAATATACCTCTAAAAACTATAGCACCCAAAACCCCCCAGAATAAAACTTTATGTTGATACTCCTTTGGAACATTAAAAAATGAAAATATTACTAAAAATACAAACAAATTATCAACACTTAAAGACAACTCTACAAAATAAGCTGTGATATATTCAACTCCTAACTTACCTCCTTTAAAATTAAAAATCAAAATTGAGTAAATTAACGCAATAGAAACCCAAACAGCAGACAACTTTAGCGCTTTCTTAACATCAACTTCTCTAGTACCCCTAAAAAGAACAAAAAGATCAAGAAATAGAACTCCAAAAAACACTAGCCAAAAAATACTCCACAAAATAAAATCAGAATTCATTCGGTTGATTTTCATCTCATTTTACCTCAACATTTACACCATCAGAATTGTTACCGCTGTTGTGAGAAGCATATAAACTAGCAATAA
>JBKBIJ010000010.1:0-21294 GCA_046299455.1 Brevinematia bacterium
GTGGTATTTGGTTTGTTCTTTTCGCATAGGATTGCTGGTCCTGTCCATAGGATAAAGAAGGAGTTAAGGGATATAGCGGATAATAAGTTACCTATTACTCACGAAATTAGGTTAAGGAAGAGTGATTTCTTGCTTGACATTGCTAAAGAGATTAATAATACTTTAAAATCAATATCTGAGAGGATGAATTTGAAGTAGGGGTTTCTGGATGCCATTACTTAAGTCTTTTAAGTCTACGTTTTACAATACAAATATCATTAATGACCTAAATTTAGTTGTTGCTCCACCATATGATGTTATAAATTCTGAGCAAAGAGAGGTTTTTGCCTCTAAGAGTCCTTACAATGTAGTTCATTTAACTTTACCGGAGGGTGAAGGTGATTCAAAGTATGATAATGCTAAGAAAAGGATTTTGAGTTGGTTGCTTAAAGATGTTTTAGTTTCGGATACTGAGCCAGGGATATTTATTTATGAGCAGAAGTTTGTATATAAAGGTAATAACTATAAGAGAAGGGGAATAGTGGCTTTGCTCAAGGTAGAGGATTATGGTAATGGTGTTTATAGGCATGAAATGACTTTTGGTGAACCGAAAGAAGATAGAAGAAAACTTATGGAAGCGGTCCGAGGACAGCTTGAATCGTTGTTTTTTATCTATGCGGATAAGGATAGTAAAGTAAATAGTAAAATATATGATATGGAGTTTGACTATACTGCTAGATCTGTTTTGGATGAATATGGTGTAAAGCATACAATCTGGAAGATACCTAACAAACAACTTGAAGAATATATACTAGATACTATTTCTAAAACTAAGATATACATAGCTGATGGACACCATAGGTACGAGACAACACTATTATACACTAAAGAAAAAGGTGGTACTGAAAATGATCCCTTTTCTTATGTTTTAGGAACTTTTTTCAATATGTATTCAAGAGATCTAATCATATTACCTACCCATAGACTTGTTAAGTTAGAATCTTTCTCACAGGAATCGTTTATAAATACTATTGGTAAGTACTTTAAAATTGCTGTTATTAATTATTCTGAGCAATTGGTTGATGTAGCTTTGAACAAACTTAATATTGTCATGGAAGAAAGGAGGAAGAGAGGCGAAACGTGTTTTGGTGTCTATTCTATGTATGATCCAAATAAGCTTTATTTGTTGACTTTGAAAAGTGAATTAAAGCAAGATATCATAAGTAAGCTTTCAAAAGATATTGGTGTAGAGGTTGCTTCTCTCGATGTATCTATACTTAATGAACTTGTTTTCAAGGAAATATTTGGTTTTACTAAAGAGAAAATTTCTTCTAGAGCGTATGTTGATTACATAAGGTATGAGAAAGATGCTATTTCTATTGTTAAGAAAGGTATAAGAGATCTTGTTTTTATATTAAATCCTGTTAGTATTGATGAAGTTATAAGAGTTTCTGAGGCAGGAGCTATCATGCCCCAGAAATCTACTGATTTCTATCCTAAAATAGAAAGTGGTTTGGTGTTTTATCTTTTCGACGAGCAGTAGTTTCTACCCTAGAGATTTGCTCTAAAAAAATACTGAAAATAGGAGATTTATTATGGAACTGAAACTCTTGATTACAGCAATTGTTTCTGCTTTCTTTACATCTATAATTTTCCTAGCATTGAATAGATTTAAGATTATTAGAGCAAGCCAGAAAGCAGAAACTATTATAAAAGAAGCAGAAAATGAAAGAAAAAATCTTGTCGATCTTGCTTATAAAGAAGCAGAAGATTTGAAAAATAAGTTTATTTCCTCAGCTAAAGAGGAAATAAATAAGTATAGAGAGGAAGTTGAAAGAGATCTAAGAAATATAAGAAGAGATTTGCAACTTCTTGAAAAGAGGCTTTCCTCCAAAGAGGAGATACTTGAGAGAAAAGAAGCTTACCTTCAGAGAAGAGAAAGAGAAATATCCATAAAAGAAAAGGAAATCAAGGATTTAGAAAATGAGCTCCTTTCTTTGAAGGAGAAGATTAGAGAGGATTTAGAAAAAGTTGCTGGTATGAGTGTGGATGAAGCAAGAAATCTACTTATAGAGAGTATTAAAAGAGATGTTGAGATTGCTTCTTTAGATCTTGTTCATAAGATCGAGAATGAATATAAGCAAATTGCTATTGATAAAGCTAGAAATATTCTTATTGACTCGATACAGAGGATTGCTCTAGATGTTGTTAACGAGTCTACGGTTTCTACAGTAAATCTACCAAGTGATGAGATGAAGGGTAGAATTATTGGTAGAGAAGGAAGAAATATAAGAGCATTCGAAACTATAACTGGTGTAGATGTAATAATAGATGATACTCCTAACGTTGTAGTTCTTTCAAGCTTCGATTCTATACGAAGAGAGATAGCTAGAAGAACTTTGCTAGGACTAATTGAAGATGGTAGGATTCATCCTACTATGATAGAAGAGGTTTTTAATAAGGTTAGTAGTGAATTCGAGAATGAACTCTATAAGATAGGTGAAGAAACTTATATGCAATTAGGTATTCAACCGATGTCTAACGATGAATATAAATATGTTGGTAAGATGAAGTTTAAATATAGCTATACTCAGAATATTCTTTTACATTCCATGGAAGTTGCGTTGATTGCTTCTAGGATAGCGGAGGAAATGGGCCTTGATTCGTATGTCGTTAAGAAAGCGGGGTTACTCCACGATGTTGGAAAAGTTTGCAATGATTTAGATGGGTCTCATGCTATTGTTGGTGCCAGGTTAGCTAAATCTTGGGGTTATTCAGATAAAGTTGTTAATGCTATTGCTTCTCATCATGGGGAAGTTGAACCTATGTTTATAGAGTCTAGTATAATTGCAACCGCAGATGCTATATCTGCAGCAAGACCAGGTGTAAGAAAAGAAAATGTTGAAAACTATATAAAAAGACTCGAAAACCTCGAAAGAATAGCTCTATCTGTAGGTAATGTAGAAAAAGCTTATGCTATACAAGCTGGTAGAGAACTTAGGGTTTTTGTTGATAGTAATAAAGTATCTGATGAAGAGGCTAAACTTATAGCGAAAGAGATAGCCAAAAGAATATACGAAGAAATTTCGTTCCCTGGGCAAATAAAAGTAACGCTTATAAGGGAGACTAGGATTGTCGAAACTGTTAGATAGAATATAATTTACTTTTTTAGAATTTTATATACCTGTGTTTTTATTATATTGTTGTGAAAGTTAAATTGTCGGTTTTGAAAGATAATTTCGAAGGCCTAATAAAGGAAATGTTATCATTGGTTTTTCCTAATAGGTTACCGAATGTTAAGGTTGATATTTTGGATGAAAGAGAAGTATTAAAAAAGTTTGGCAATAATGTTAAAGAAAACGTATTGTTTTACAAAAATGGAGAAAGATGCTTGATTGTTCCTCTTGTTGGTTATGGTTCTAATTTTTTGGTTACTAGTGTTTACGATAAGAGAATATTAAGTTATACTTTTGAAGGGAGAGGATTGTCTTTCCTAGATTTTATGCTTAAGGATCTAGCTAATAGATTTGTAGCGGGAAGGTTGGATATAGATTCTTTGATATTTTCAGATAAAGATGAAATATTGAGAAGTATTTCTAAATCTTATGTAAGTAACCTTTTTACTTGGCTTGGTGGCAATAGTGTTTATCCTGAGAAGTTGTTTTTTCTTTTCGATTTTTTGTCGAATGAAACTTATGAGGGTAGAATGGTGAGTAGTAATATTTTGTTTTCGAATGTTGTTGTAGATGTTGATATATCTTTTACAAGTAAGCCGTTGATTGACAGAAGAAACTTTAGGACGATAAGGAAATTGCTGGAACTAGCAGATAGTGAAAATTTAGCAGTTGTTGCTAGGGACAATGTTGTTGTAGGTATTTCTAGGATAACAAGATTTGAGAATCATAGAGCTTTAGTTTTCAGGTTGAATAGGGGATTCTGGGAAATATTGGTTGGCGATAAGGATATTGGAAAAGGTAGTTTGCCTAAAGATCTTTTTGTTAGTGTGGGAGGAATTTATTTTCTACCAGTTATTAGGTTTAGAGGAGGGTATCCTGAGGTTTACAGATTTAACCTTAGTAGGTATGAAATAAAAAATTCAATAAAGGATGCTTTTGGAAGTATTGATAAAAGTAGTATTGATAAGTTAGTTAAATTGGTTGAAAGTTTGTTTAAGTTGTCTCATGGTCTTATACTTATTATAACTACCAGATCTTTAGCAGAAAGTGAATCTGAAAGGTTATCTAATAAGGTTTTTAGGGTAAAGCCGTTTGACTTGTTTGATGGTAGAGGTAATGTAAAAATCGATGTTCTTAGATCTATAACGTCAATAGATGGTGCTATTATTGTAGATACGGAGGGAATTTGCTATGGTATAGGTGTCATCCTCGATGGAGATGTTTCTTCTATCGAGGATCCTTCAAGAGGTGCTAGATTTAATTCCTCTATAAGGTATATAGAGAGTAGGAATAATAATGCTTTGGCGGTGATCTTGTCTGATGATGGAATTATTGATATGATATCTTCCAAAAACATAGGCAGTAAGAAAGTTGAAAGTATGATAGAATCTCTAATGAGTGAAAACATAATAATTCTTTAGTTACACATTAATTTCTCTCAAGAACTTTGCATCTTCTTCTGGTATTGATGGGTTTATGAACATACCTGATCCTAATTCAAATCCTGCTGATCTCGTCAACCTTGGTACTATTGTTACGTACCAATGAAAGTATTTATTTTTGCCGTATGATATAGGTGAACTCCTTATTATGTAGTTATAGTCTGGGTTATTGAGCCCTTTGTATAGTTTTAGAAGTATGTTTTTTAGATGTTTTGCTAAGTCTTCTATTTCCTCGTCTTTAATATAGACAAATCTCGAAGAGTGGTTTTTGGGTAGTATCCAAGAATGAAATGGAGATGATGCAGCATATAAAACTATTGAGATGAAGTGATCTGTTTCAAGTATTATTCTTTCTTTTGCTTTCAGTTCTTCTTCTATGAGTTTGCAGAAAACGCATTTACCGTGATCGCTGTAGTACTTGAAGGCTTCTTCTACTCTTTGCTTAACATCTCTTGGGATTATAGGTAATGCAAGGATTTGTGAATGTGGATGTACTAGAGAAGCACCTGCCTTATATCCATGGTTTCTAAAAATTATAACATATTCTATGTTTGGTTTTTTGCTAATTTCATCTTCTCTTTTTTTGTAAAATGATATAATTTCAGCAATCTCTTCATAGGACATTAGAGCAATTGTTGTGTTGTGAATAGGCGATTCTATTATTACTTCATGTGTTCCGTAACCAGTTATTGTTCTGAATATATCTTTTTCAATCCATTCAAATCTTGTTTCACTGCTTAGTGCAGGGTATCTATTTAGTACAGATCTTAATATCCATTTCCCATCTTTTTCTATTCTGTCGATTTCTATGTGTGGAAATTTCTCTTCGTTTCCTGGGCAAAATGGACAATTTTCATCGTAAATCTTATCTGATTCAAGTTTTGGGCTATTGTCTATAAAATCATGTGGTCTTTTTGCTCTTTCTTTAGCTATTATTACCCATTCTTTGTAAACAATGTTCTGTCTTAATTCAGACATTTTTTATTCCCTATTGATTTTGTTTTGCTTCTTCTAAGAGTTCATTGTACATTGCTTTTATCCTTTTTCTTTCTCTAAGTAGTAGTTCAAAGAAGTCAGTCATTCTGGTCTGTTCGATATTTTTCCTTCTTATGACTTCCTTAGCTAGTATTTGCCATATACTTTCATCGTCAATATCGTCAACTGGTTCTATCAAGAAAGGTGTGTATTCTATCTCTATTCCTTGTATATATGTTATGAAATCACCGCCGTTTGCTTGTGGTGGTTTATATATTACGATTGAATCTAACCTGTAGAATGGGATGGGTTTTGGGTATAATGGATCTCTTTTTATTATTTTTAGCCTCTCGTCATCGATAAAATTAGGATTATACCAAACTAACGTTTTCCAACCTTGAAAGAACAAATCACCAAAGAAGTATTCTTGTATATTAAAGTTTCTATCCATAAGTCTTATTGCTAACTGATATGGATAGTTTCTCCCTGAAACCCTTATTGATATTGATTTAATTTCATTTACATTTATTACAACACCGTTTCCAACATTTATGAATTTGCCGTTTTCATCGAATGTTGGTATGGAGAAGTTTGGCCTTACTATAGCGAATGCTGGTATTGGTCCTTGAGGAAATCTTGCTCTTACTCCCAAAACGTTACCATATATTTTACTGTCAACCTTTTTTACATAACTATTTACCATATTTGCTATTGACATATTTTTTGCAGAACTGTTGAGTTCAACTTTCCAGTTTTCTATAAAGTATTCTTTAGCACTTACGTAAACTTTGTAAGTACCATTTTCGTTAGTATCAAACGTTTCTTTTGGTTCGGGCATGAATTTTTCAAAAAGTTGATCAGATTTTGAGAAGTCTATTAGAGTTTCCTTTACGACTGCATTCAAGTAAGATATGCATGAAACCGAAACTAGTATAACTAATAACACTCTTTTCATAACTCAACCCCTTTTTTACTTTATCGGATTATATAGAAAAGTTATTAATTATATTCTGATACTACCTATAGTCTATACCACTTCCTCAAGCTGTTTAGATGATTTATCAAAAATTCATTTTTCAAGTTTATTTCTCTTGAATTTTTCATTACAACTTATTCGGTTAAGTGAAGATTGTTCCAAAATTTTTGAAATACTCTCCAGTTAGGTGTTCTTTGGATTTCTGTTGAGTTTATGTTGAGAACCAATTTTTTGGATTCTTTTTCTTCCGTCTTTTATTACAAATTATTTGGAGAATTGGTAATTCTATTATGTAACTCTAAAGGTAGCTTTTTTGAGCAGAAGGCATTTTTTAGGAGTTATTACAAATTTCTTAGAGATATTTCTAATAACTTTAGTTATGAGAGCAATATTTTTGATGTACCTTTCCTAAAATGTTATTAAAGATATGTAAATGTTATCTAAATGTTATCCTAAGAGAATAAAAAAGAGATAATAAAAAAATAAATTCTTAGGAATGGTAATTTCTCTGAATAATGACTCTTTTTAAGTGGTATCAAGTTTCTTAGGTGTTTTTACGTGTCTTTAGGTATAAAAATATATTCTTTGATAGAATCTTAAGAAAGGTATATTTATTGGAAGTTGAACTTGGGGAGTTTTTTTAATTTGGCACATTTACTTAAGAATATTAATAGTATGAAGTATATAAGTATAGACTAGATTTTTGAAACACTCTCAAATTTAAGTAGTGAAGTTAGTATTTTTGAAAAATACTCGTATTTAAGAAGGTAGTTTTCTGATGTAGTACTCCTAGAATTCTATATTTTTCTTTGATGATTTTTCTGTGAAGATTTAGTTTGATAGAGTTTTTAAATTGAATGTATTTTTATCTTTTTTATAGAATACCTAAAAGTTATGAATTTGGATGATATTTTATCTCAATTTCTTGATGAGTTAGGTAAGGTATCAAAAGAATCTGAGTTGTTACATATAAAATCTAAGTATTTAGGTAGTAATGGTATTGTTAAGGAATTACTTAGAAGTATAAAGGATGTTGAAGTATCTCAGAGAAAGAGTTTTGGTCAGAAAGTTAATGAAATAAAAAGTGTTATTGAATCTAAGATAGATGAGAAGCTTAATAGTATAAAAGAAAAGTCTATTCAGGATAAACTTAGATCTGAGTGGGTGGATGTTTCTCTAACTAGATCTTATGATGTTTTACCTGTAAAGCATCCTATTAGTTTAGTTAAAGATGAGCTTTGCGAGATATTTATTGAGATGGGATTTAGTGTTGTTGAAGGACCTGAAATTGAGCTTGAATCTTATAATTTTGATAAACTGAATATACCACCAAACCATCCAGCTAGAGCTGATCATGATTCATTTTACCTTAGCCCGGAAAACGTTATTGATAGATATCTCCTTAGAACGCAAACTTCTCCTGTGCAAATTAGAACTATGGAGAAGTATGAGTTTCCAGTTGCTGTAGTTGCTCCAGGTAGGTGTTTCAGAAGAGATACTGTGGATGCTAGGCATTCTCATACGTTTCATCAGATAGAAGGATTGTATGTTAATTTTAATGTTAAGTTTTCTGACTTGAAAGGTGTTATGGATTTGTTTGCCAAAAAGATGTTTGGTTTTAAAACCAGAACTAGGTTTAGAACTGACTTCTTCCCATTCACAGAACCTAGTGCAGAATTAGCTGTTACATGTCCTGGATGTGGTGGTTATGGCTGCAATGTTTGTTCTCACTCAGGATGGCTTGAGATAGCAGGATGTGGAATGGTGCATCCGAAAGTTTTTGAAAATGCTGGATATGATTCTTCTAAAGTTAGCGGATTTGCTTTCGGTATGGGAATAGAGAGAATTGCTATGGTAAAGTATAACATAACTGACATTAGATTATTTTATGAGAATGATATAGATTTTCTGTCTCAGTTTTCAGGTATTTCTTAAATGGAATTTCTGTGTAGTTTGATTTTTATTTTGGGTCAAAGTGTAGTAGTCTATGTAATGGTTTTCTTACTTTTTCTGATTAGGAATCTTTCTACCTTTCACTGTGGTAATATTTGATGTATACTCTTATATAAAGACCAATTTTAGGTATTTTTAAAGCTTCTAACTTCAGTTATCTCTTACATTACTTTTTACAACTTATTTGTACAAATGCTCTTATGGTATTTCCGTTTTACGTAACTTCTAGAGAAGGTGGTTCCTTAGAGAGATTTTCCTCTTCTGAGTATTATCCAATTTCTTAACAATATTTTCTAGACCTTTTTAGGTATCTTCATTTGATACTTTTTTGTTTCGAGATGCTAGTTCTATACAGAGTTGTAGTCTACTATAGGAACTTTATACACCCTAAAATCAAGAATGTAAAGAAAGTTTCAAAAAATGTTTTAGCTTTGCCTTTTAAATAAATATTTCAAAACGCTAGGACTTTTATGCACCAAAAATTCATATCTAACTTAAAACTCGCGTTCAAACACTTAAGCGAAGAATAAGCTTTCTGTTGGCAAAGTTATTCAAGTATTATTATTGCTTTTTAAAAGATAATTAAAAGAATTTCAGAAATATAGCTATATCTTGCTTTGGTGAATAATTATGCGGTAGAGTTTTTGGAGAGCTTTGTAGAGTTTAAGGGTATGATAGATATATTTTTGAAAGTTTATTTAGTACTTAGGATTGAAAGGAGAATTAAGTGCATACGGATTATCTGATTTTTATAAACTTTAAAAACGGATTTATTTCATAAATAATTATTTTGGTATGAGTAATTTTGAGGTTATAGATAGTAGTTTGATTTATAAGGGTAAAGCATTTTCTTTCTATTCTGATAAAATAAAGTTTAATGGTAAAGTCATGGTTAAAGATTATGTTTTGTATCCCGAAGCTGTAGCTATTATACCGTTTTTAGGTGATGACAAGTTTATTTTGATAAAGCAATTTAGGTATTCGGTAAAGGAAGATATTTTTGAGATCCCGGCAGGTAAGCTGGAGATTGGTGAGGATGTTTTAGAAGGTGCTGTTAGAGAACTTGAAGAGGAAACAGGTTACAAAGCTAATAAAGTTAGGAAAATATATGAATATTATCCTGCGGTTGGTTATAGTTCGGAAAAGATACATATTGTTTTTGCTGAGGATTTAGAAGAAACAGTTAAAAACCTTGATGAAGATGAGTTTACTGATGTTCATGTATTTAGCTATAGGGATATAGTTAGCATGATAATGGAAAATAAGATAAAAGATGCTAAAACAGTGTTGGCATTTTTATTAATTAGTAAACTTGGAGGTTTTCATGAGGTTTGAAATAGTTAATCCCTTCATCGATGTTATTGTTCAAACTTTTTCTATGCTAGGTTTGGAAATATACAAAGATAAAGTAACTCTAAAAACAGGTAAAAAGATAGAAAAGAAGATATCTTTCTTTTTCAAGATAAAAGGTGATTTTAAAGGTAATGTGGTATATGAGTTTGATGAGAATTTGGCTTATGAAACAATAAAAAAGATATATAAGATAGAAGAGATTCCAGATGATCAAGAACTTATATTATCAGGTATTGCTGAATTTGGGAATTTAGTAAATTCAAAACTCGTAGAAGTTGCCTACAAAAGGGGACTTAACTATTCGGTATCTCATCCGTACTTTTATAAGTACAAAGGTAAAGTTATTTCTTATTCTTCTCCATGTGTTGAAATACTTTTTTTGAGTAAGTATGGAGAGGTTATATTAAGTGTTGTTTTTGATAAAGTTATTATTGATTCTTATTAGCTTTAGTTTCCGATTATTGTTAGTATGATTTGGAGAAGTTTGTTTGTTTTTTTGTTATTGATATTGTTTTGTCAAGGTTATTCTTCAGATATTAGTTCTGTGATTGATTATATTTCGGTGGGTGATTATTCTAATGCTATAAATACACTTCTCAAGTTACCTAGATCACAAGAAAACAGTAGAATCATAGATTATTACCTTTGTGAATTGTATTTTCTTTTGAAGGATTTTGATAATGCTATCAGATTTGGTGAGAAAGTTGTAGATAAGAAAGATGATTTTTTGTACAGAAAATCTCTTTATAATGTCGTTTTTTCTTCTTACATGGTGAATGATTTTTCGAGAGCTTATCGTTATGGTATTGAGTACCTATATAATGTTGGTGATTCGCAGGGTATTGAGAGTATTATTTTGAGCATTGTAGTAAATTCTTTACAGTTGGTTGGTAAGATTGCAGAAGCTAAGGAGGTTCTAGTAAAGTACAAAGATAAATATCCTAACTTGTATACTTTGCTTTCTAACAATTTAAGTAAGTTTGCGAGTAAAAATGTTTACTACAAAAGTGATGAGAGTAAATTTGAGGCTGAAAAGTTGAAGTTTTATTCTGAAATAATAAGAGATATTATTTCTTCTTTGGAAGAAATTTCTAGTAAAAAGAATATTCAACTAGAGAAACTTAATGACATCTTTGAATTATTAGAATTAAAAGAAGAGTTACTGAAGATAAGGAAATACAACCTAATGATCGATAAATAATAGCGTTTTTTGTATTTTATCGATTATCTTTATTATCTTTTCTTTAGATATTTTGACATGTGTTTCTATTAGTTTGTTTTTATTTCTTGTTATGCTGATACAATTTATTATGAAGTCTTCTTCTTCGGAGGATATAATCTTTTCATCTTTTAGTATATCTAGGAACTTGAATACACTAACAGGAGTACCTAATTTTTTTGACATTATATAGTCAGCTAAGTGTTTTAGAAAAGAAACAAATATGAATATTCCGTAATATGAATAGTTAGTATTTATTAGTTTCTTTATAAGTAGTATTTCGTACTTCAATGTTGAAATGATACCTATAAGCATGATTAAAATTTTATATTTTCAATTTTATTACGTTCAAATGTTTTTGGGCTTTATTTGTTTTTGAGAATATTTCGAAAATCCAGATTTCTAAATTTCTTTCTCTTACATCATACTTTACAAATTCATTTAGCTAAGCGCTATTACTATGGTGTTTGCGCCATGCTTTGGTGAATAATTTTATGGGAAATTTTTTAGGAAAGCCTTAAAATTTCTATCTCAGAAGTTAATAAGAAGGTCTTAAATCGGAGAAATGTACTTTCTTTAACTTATTGATTTGTGGCTTTTCCTAGATTTTATTCAACAAAGTTCTTCTTAAAAACTATTAAGACAGGTTAATTTTATTATGGTTTTCCTATCCTATGGATTTTAAAGAATAGTAATTTTTCACATCTACATGACTTTTTAAGTTTGTTACAGTTTTTATCTACATTTTCTTTACACCTTTAAACAGGAATATAACATTTTTGAAACATCCTTACTTAGATGTAATGTTTTTAAAAAATTCAACTTTCAAATAGGTTCACAGAATTTGAAGAAACTCTTAGTAACATATTACTAAAGTAAGCTACTTTTCCTTAGAAATTATGGAAAATGGTTACTATAGAAAGACTTGAGTTCTTTTATATTAAAAGGTCTTCAGAAATGTTACATATTGAGAAATTGTTGAATAAGAATACCATTAAAACCACTCAGTAGAATGTCTTCCTGCGCTATCTTGTTTTGTTTATTTGGTTATATATCTTTTGCTTTTGTAGTATGGTATTGTTTAAAGATTTATAGATACTTTTTCAGTTTCAAATATTATTGTGGTAAGACATTTGGAAGTTCCTAAAATTAGCTTTTTAGGAACTTTGGTGTATAAATTTCTTGAGATATTTTTTCAGAAAAGCCTTATGATTTTTATTTTCTTAAGATAGATAAATTTTATTGGCTATTATCCAAAGCACTTTTTAGTGGTTCTTTGCTAATAATCATTATAACCTTCCAAAGAGTTTAAAATCTTAAAAGCATTGCTTAAAAACCAACTTTTTTAGAAGTTTTTTGGCTGGGATGTTATAAAAATGCTTTTCTATTAAAAGGTATAAAGAATACTTCTGAGAAATTTTATAATTCTTTGAAAAATTCTACCGCTTCAAGAAATTACCTTCTTTAGAAGATATGAAATGGAAATACCGTTAAGGATCCTTTAAGGTTTACCACTCTAGGAAACCACATTTATTTAGAAATCATGGTACAGAAATATATGATAATAGACCTAGCCAAATATTTTGTAAAGAAATGAATGGAGTGGTTCTAAATTTTCAGAAAACTTCTAACTGAATGAATTCAAAAAGATACTATTCCTTAGAGGTTAAGAGACAAGAGTAGATGTTCAAATAAGTTGTAAGGAAGAGTAAGAGTTCTAAATTTGTAGAGAACTCCTAAAGAGATTACTCCAATAAAATACCATTCTTGGGGAGTTTTGGAATAGAAAGACATAACATTGCTTTTATGAATAAGTTGTAAAGAGAAATAGGTGTTCTAGATTTATAGAGAACTTCTAGTAGATTCACCCCAAGAGGCTAAATTCACTTAGAAAAAATTGGATTATTCAAAAATGTTATTCCCCCACTTAAAAAGTGTTTAGAATATTCTAGGAGATTAAATAACCCTTAAAAATGCTTTCCTCTCAAGAAGTTATATAACAGAAGTAATTATAAGGATAACCTTCAAAGAAGTTATAAGTAGAAACAAGAAGAGAGACAGATCCAGAGAATTATAAGATTATCTTTTCAGTGAGGATGTTTAAGAAATATCACACTTTTATTTAAGTGTATTCAAAGAGTATATCGAAAATTGGATAATCCTTTAAATAGGTATTTGTCTCTCAAAAACTACCTTTAGAAGTCAAAAAACATAGGTACTAATGGTCTAAACAAGTAACTTTACTACTTAGAGGTGTTCAAAAACATCTTGTCTAAAAAATTAGGTAATTCTTACTCTTACCAAAAACTACCATTCCTAAGGAGCTCTGAACAGAAATATCATGAAGAGAATTTGGCCAAAACAAGTTCCAAAGAAGAATGGAAGATATTTCAAAAAATGTTAATCTTCCGCTTAAAAGTGTTAACACATCTAAGAATGAAAACCTTAAAATGGATCTATCGTTCAAAGAAATCACCCTTCTCAAGAACTATAGAAAAAAATACTATAAAGGCAATTCTCCAAATAAGCTTGTAAGGAGTAACAGAGGTAAAAGATCCTGAGAAGTTGAATTTTTGTCACAGTCTCTCTCTTTTGTGGAACTATTCTTGAATTTCTAGGAACTTCTAAGGTCGTCCTGCAAAGAAAAACTATAACTCCTTAAAAATTTATGAAAAGAAATATAATAATAGAAATTGTTTGAATAAGCTGTAATGAAGGATAGAAGAAAAGAAAATTATGAAATTGGATTTTTTTATACAACGTTAGAAAGCGTTCGAGAGATGTAATAAGAACGATATAGTTAAATTTAAGGAGAAGGTTAATAGGGAAAGTAATTTTAACTGAAGAATTGGTTACTATAAGGATATGAAATTTTTCATGAACTTGTACTAAGATATCAGAGAGTTAAGATGGTAAGGTTGATTTTTGTATGAATGTAAAAGAGAGCCTTCTGATTCTAGTTAGATAAGCTTAGAAGCGATATTTTTGAAACATCATTAAGGAATAGTAAAGTAATTTTAACTGAAGAAAAAGTATAAAGATATTTTGGGTTCAACCTTAAATTGTTAACTTGTTATAAAGGTAGAAGTTTAATTTGTATTTTATTTTACTTAACTATGAATTTGGATTTTATGGATTTTGCTTCTTTCATTAGTAGTAGTATTTGTATTAGATCTTCGGTTTTTATTCCAATTTTTATTAATCCATCTACGAAATCTTTCAAGTTTGTTGAAGGTATTTGGTATATTTCACCGCTTTCTATGAGAGTGTTAATATCAGAAAAAGTTATTTTCATTCCTTTGTAAGAAATACTTGAAGGGTATAATCTTACATTTCCAGTTATAACTACAGTTAAGCTTTTTTGATCTATAACTACATAAGATTCTTCTATCATATCTAGTTCTATTTCCATGATTTTGGATATAAATTCTAAGGGGTTTTTGCTAAACTCATTTGGTAAAGTTATTTCTAGTATTTCTGAAGTTATAAGTTTAATATCTATTTCTCCAAAAATTTCTTTGACTTTGTTTAGAAACAAACTAATAGTAGTTGCAGATGAACCTTCGAAAAATAAACGTATTTTACCTGTTTCAATTGAATTCATATACAAGTTAGATACAAGTATTCCGCCATCTGGAACTAAGCCAGTTGTTTTTATTCCGCCTTTTGGTGTTATTACATTACCTTGGGCAAATGCTAGTATGTTCCCTTCACTATCTTTTAAGGGTGTTTTGAGTAAAAATCCTCCTTCTAAAGATCTTGAGTCAAATATTGATGATACATAAACGTCAAAACTGACACCTTTCTGAGAACTTGAGTGTATTTTAGCAGATACTATTACTGATGCGGTATTTCTTGCTTGAAAGTTAGTTGGAGATATTTCTATACCCAAGCTCTTTAAGTAGCTCGATATCGAATTAGCTGTTGAAATATTTTTCAAAGTGTCACCAGTACCTTTAAGTCCAACAACTAATCCATATCCCTGCAATTGAATGTATTCATCTAGTATTTTTGCTATTTCCTTGACCTTAATTGTTTCTGAGTAGGAGAAATTAGATTTGATAAATGTAATAATAATCAGTATGTAAATGAGAAAAGTATACTTCCTCATACTTTCGATTTTCGTACTAATACTAGTTTTTTAAATGATTTTTAATAGATTTTTAGTTTGTGAATTAATATTAGATTAATCTAACTTTCGTAAAATTAGGTACTCTCATCAATATTCTAAGAATTCTCATGTCTTTTTAAAACGATTCAACTTAATACTTTTACCCAAAAGTTAGTTTCAGAAATTTTTATTACTATGATATTTAGAGCTTATTAAGAATAGTAGTTATGTATTGTACAGTTGGTAAGAAAATATACTCTTCTTTTCGTTATGAATTTAGTCTTACACTTCGAAAGTTATTTTAGGGTTTTAGGCGATATATTTATGATTACATTACTTTCTTATTATTAAAAAATACATAGATATGCAAAACTTACAGAAAACTCATAAAACAATTCCTTTTAGGAACTACCTTTTCAAAGGTTCTTCAAAAATATATCTAAAATTCGGTAGCCTCTTAAAAATCTCTTTTACTATAATAAAATACTATTCCTAAGAAGTTATGTAACAAAAACATCAGTTACTTAAATATTGGGAAAAACAAAAAAATAAGGATAATTACCCAAACAACTTGTAAAGAGTGATGAAAGAAAAATATAGCTAAGTTATGGAACATAAATACCACAATAGGATCACCTTTATGGATAATTCATAAGGAAAAATAAGTGTTTTAAATTTATAGAAAAATACTAGAGTAACGAGTTCAAAAAACAACTATCATTAAGAAGTTTTATGACAAAAATATCATGATAAGAATAATTCTTAATGAGTTGTAAGTAAAAATGTAGGATGGAGAAACTTATAGAATTGGATTTTTAAGTTGTCCTTCAATAGAACTTGACTTAAAAAGTATAATTTTATATATTATCAAAATATTTGGAGGTATTATGAGAGTGTTGTTATTTATCATTACTTTTAGTGTTTTTAGTTTGTGTGCATTTGGTCAAATTAATGTCAATGTAGATGGTAAAATAGATGATAATGAATATTCATCTGTTTACAACGTTGATAAAGATTTCAAGGTATATATTTCATATGATAATAATAATGTTTATGTTGGGTTAAGCTCTAATTCTAAAGGGTGGGTATCTGTAGGATTTGGTTCTCCTGTTATGGATAAATCTATTATGTTTATAGGTTACTTTGATAAAAAGAGTAATAAATTTTATGTTGAACAAAATATTGGTGTTAAGCATAATCATGTGAAAGCAGAAAAGAATGAAGTTATAAAATTTTCAGGTAATAGAGATTCTAAAACAACAACTTTAGAATTTGTTATACCTAGAAAATTGATTGGGTTAGAACTTAAAGGTAAAGTACCAGTTATATGGGCGTATTCTTCTAGTGATTCGCTAAAGACATATCATTCTAAAAGAGGTAAATTCGATTTGAATTTTTAGGATAATTGTTGGCTTGAGGTTTTTATTTAGATATATTTTCTGATAGTTTTAATAGGGGTTATCAAAAGTATTATTTCTCTACATCCTTGCCTAAAAATGAGTATATTCAAAGAGGATTTTTACAATTTTCTTTTTTAGGTGTATACCCAAATGCTATCTTTATAATCAACCTTACATAAAGAGAGTGTTTCAAAAATATTACTTTAGTAGATAGAGGTTTAGGAAATTGAATTTTTGACACAATCTTGAGTTTTCTAGAAATAGGATTATCAGTTTATTCAAAATTTTAGTGATATGGTAGTAGTTAAGCTTGAGAATGTTGAGAAATATTTTGGGGATTTTAAGGCTCTTGATAACGTTTCCTTTGAGATAGAGGAAGGTGAGATAGTAGGGTTTCTTGGTCCTAACGGTGCGGGTAAGACGACTACAATGAGGATTATTACTTGTTTTATGGAGCAAACTAGTGGTAGTGTTAATGTTTACGGTTTTGACAACCTTACTCAATATGATGAAATAAAGAAGGTAATAGGATATTTACCTGAACAACCACCTTTGTATCCTGAACTATCTGTTGAGGAGTATTTATATTTTGTTGCTCAGGTGAAGGAAGTACCAAAAGATAAGGTTAGAAAGAGAGTTAATGAAGTTATAGAGTTGGTGGGTTTAGAGGAGAAAAGAAATTTTTTAGTATCACATTTGTCGAAAGGTTATAGACAGAGGGTAGGTATAGCCCAGGCAATAGTACATGAACCTAAGCTTCTTATACTTGATGAACCTACAATTGGTCTTGATCCTATACAGATAATGGAGGTAAGAGAACTTATAAAACAGTTGTCATTAGCGGAGAAAAGGACAATAATTTTATCTACCCACATTCTTCAGGAGGTTAATTCTGTTTGCCAAAGGGCCATAATAATAAATAAAGGGAGAATAGTTAACGATGTTCCTATTGTTTCACAAGATAAGAGATATTATGTAGTGAAGTTTAAAGGTAAGGTTGAAAATTTGCATTTAGAGAATGTTAATGATGTATCTATATCTGGTAATTCTATAAAGTTTTCTGTTAATGATGAAAAAGAATTAGAAGATGTGGTGAGAAGTCTTGTTAGGTTAGAAATTGTGCCAATAGAGATAACACCGCTATCTACAGAGATAGAAAAAATATTTGTTGATTCGGTTTATTCTTAGTTTCTATAGAGATTCATATGACTTTTGCTATGACTGTTTTGTTAACTTTTTTTCAATTATTTATTCTTTTTATTCCATAGCATGTAATAAAGATATAGGGGATTTGTGTGTTTTTTACTATTACTTCACTATCAATAACGATGTTTTTGAAGATATTATTCTTAATCACTTTAGGGAATTTTCAAGAACCTCTCTTTGATTGAAATAATCTTATTTTTTCATTCAGAATAAAGGGAACGATAAATTGAAGAGGTATTTTATGGTATTAGGGGTGATAAAAGAGACTTTTCCTGGTGAGAGAAGGGTTTCTATTGTTCCTCAGGTTATTCCTTCGCTAAAGAAGATGGGTCTTGATATTATTGTTGAGAAAGATGCTGGTAAAGGTGCATACATTGAAAATGTCGATTATGAAAGGGAAGGTGTTAAGATTGTGAATAGAGATGATATACTTAATTCGGCTGATATTATAACCTATGTTAAGGCTCCAGGTGCAGATACGAACAATATTTCAGACATTGAAAAGATGAGAAAGGGGACTGTGGTTATTGGTATGACAGAACCTTTAGCAAGACCTGAAGTTGCTAAAGTTTTTGCGGATAAAGGTATTGTGTCTTTTTCGCTTGAGTTAATACCTAGAATAACTAGAGCTCAAAATATGGACGTTTTGAGTTCTATGGCTACCATAGCGGGGTATAAAGCGGTCATTATTGCTGCTGAATTACTTTCTAAGGTGTTTCCGATGTTTATGACTGCTGCTGGCAATTTGATGGCTGCTAAGGTTTTTGTGCTGGGTGCTGGGGTTGCTGGGCTCCAGGCAATTGCAACAGCAAAAAGGCTAGGAGCTGTTGTTGAGGCATATGATGTAAGACCTGAAGTTAAGGAACAGGTCCAAAGCGTTGGTGGTAAATTTATAGAACTTGGTCTTGAGACAAAGGAAGCAAGCGATAAATCTGGTTATGCTAAAGCTATGAGTGATGAGTTCTATCAAAAGCAAAGAGAAATGATGCTTAGAGTTTTTGAGTATACAGATGTTGTTATATCTACAGCTTCAGTACCAGGTAAAAAAGCACCTATACTTATAACAAAAGAAATGGTAGAGAAAATGAAGCCAGGATCTGTAATTGTCGACTTAGCGGCAGAAAAAGGTGGTAATTGCGAATTAACTAAACCTGGTGAAATTTATGAGTACAATGGAGTTAAAATAGCGGGGCTTATAAATCTACCTAGTACCTTACCAATTCACGCAAGTCAGATGTACTCAAACAATATAAAAAATTTCTTGTCTTTGATTGTAAAGAATGGTAGTTTGAACATAGATATTAAAGATGAGATAATTTCAAGTACTCTTGTAACTAAAGATGGGGAAATTGTAAATCCTCTTGTTAAGAAAGCTCTAGGATAAAGGAGGTTCGTATGGATCCTATTGTTTCTGCAATTATATTGTTTGTTCTTGCTTTGATAATAGGTTTTGAGGTTATAACTAAAGTTCCACCTATATTACATACTCCTCTCGTTGTGGCATCTCACGCTATGGCTTCCATAATGGTTGTTAGTGCTATTGAAGTTACCGGTACTTCTAGTAGTATTACTACTATTATCTTATCGATATTGGCTTTAGTTATGGGAACAGTTAATGTTGTTGGTGGGTATTTTATAGCAGATAGAATGTTGGCAATGTTTAAAAGTCATAAGGAAAAAAAGTAGAGGAGGAAAATCATGGAGATACTTAGGGATATAGCAACAAATTATCAAACTGTTTTTTATCTCTTTACAGTCTTGTTTTTTATATTTGGTTTGAAGTTACTAACTTCCGCTAAGACTGCAAGAAAAGGAAATTGGTTGAGTGCTTTTGGAATGTCTATTGCAGTTATAGCAACTTTGCTATACAAGGGAATAGTTTCATATGAGATAATAATAATTGTAATGGTTATTGCCTCAATAGTAGGTATAGTTTCAGCTTATGTAGTTGATATGAGAGCAATACCGCAGTTTGTTGCTGTACTTAATAGTTTTGGTGGTGGTGTTTCTGCTTTGGTTGCTATAGTGGAATTCTTGAAAGGTAAACTACCACCTAATGTTGAAAAGTTACCTTTTGATGAAGTTACTAAATCGATGTATTTCCATAGCGCAGTCGCAATTGATATGTTTGTTGGTACTATAACGTTTTGGGGAAGCTTGGTTGCATTTGCGAAACTTCAAAAGATTATAACGGAAAGACCTATAGTTTTGCCAGCAAAAAACCTTGTGAATTTTATATTACTTGTTGGAATAATTATTCTAGGTGTACTTCTTGTCATTAATCCAGAAAACCTAGTTTATATGTTTGGTATATTGTTGTTATCTTCGTTTTTGGGATTATCTTTAACACTTGCTGTTGGTGGGGCTGATATGCCTGTTGTAATATCGTTATTCATATCTTACGCAGGACTATCAGCGGGTACTTTGGGATTTGTTTTTCTAAACCATGGGCTTATAATGGTTGGTGCTCTCGTTGGTGCTTCAGGACTTATCCTAACAAGAATTATGGCAAAATCAATGAATAGGGATTTTTATGGCATATTGCTTGGTAACATAACGCCACCTGAAATGTCAAAGGTCCAGGATGATAAGTCGTTTTATCAGGGTAAAATCAAATCAACAACACCTGATGAAGTTGCTATGATTCTAGAAAACGCAAGTACCATTTCAATAGTGCCAGGTTATGGTTTAGCTGTTGCTCAAGCTCAAGGTGCTGTTAGAGATTTGTACAACGAACTGACTAAAGATGGTAAAGAGGTCTATTTTGCTATACACCCTGTTGCAGGAAGAATGCCAGGACATATGAATGTTTTACTTGCAGAAGTTGATATACCTTATGATAAACTCAAGACTCTTGAAGAATCTAATGAGTTATTACCCGATACTGATGTTGCTATAGTAGTTGGTGCCAACGACGTTGTTAATCCTATGGCAAGAGACGCAAAAGATACACCTATATATGGTATGCCTATACTCGATGTTGATAAAGCTAAAACTGTCATTGTTATAAAAAGAAGTTTGGCACCAGGTTTTGCAGGAATACCTAATCCATTGTTCATAAACGAAAATACACTTATGCTTTTTGCAGATGCTAAACCAGGACTTTCAGAAATAGTTAGAGAATACAAGGAATTAAAATCATAACAGAATCTATTGAGTTTTTTGCGCAAAATATCTTATCAGATCTTTTCTGTGTTTGTATATCACTATAAGTGTATTACCTAAATAGAAAAGAAGAAGGTGTATCTCTCTTTGGTAAGCTTTAAAGATTATATAAAAGAGGAGTATTAAATATCCGATAAGTACACGAAAGGCGTCTTCTTCTACTGTTGTTTTCTTTCGTTTTATTATGCTAAACAATGTGAAAGTAACTCCTAAAATAGTTGGTGCTTCCCATTTAGTAAGAACTGACCATGCACCAAAAGAAACAGCAATAGCTTTTCCGCCCTTGAACTTAAGCATAGGTGAAAAAGCATGCCCTAATACACCTGCTAAAGCAGCTGT
>JBKBIJ010000011.1:0-20649 GCA_046299455.1 Brevinematia bacterium
CCTCCATCCCCACCATAGGCCTGTAGCTCGAATTGGCTTAGAGCGCCGGACTCCAAATCCGGAGGTTGTGGGTTCGAGCCCCACCAGGCCTGAATAGTTCAAAACCTAAAGAAGGTAAATTATGAAATCAATAGTTAACTTTTTCAAAGATGTAATAGAAGAAATGAAAAAAGTCTCTTGGCCACCTAAAGAAGAGGTAATATCCTCTTCTGGTATAGTGATAGTATTCATATTAATACTAGCAGTAATTCTAGGTTTAGTCGATTTCATCGCATCAACAGTAATCGGCTTATTGCTAAAATAGAAGGTAAGAATATGAGTAGAGCATGGTATGTTTTACATACTATATCTGGATTAGAGCAAAGCGTTGTAGATAAGATAAAAAAAGAAACCCAAAAGAACGATGAAATAAAAAAAGTAATAGTGAACATAAAAATACTAACCGAGAATGTAGAGATAAAAGGTAAAAACGACAAAAAGATAACTAAAAAACAAAGAATATTCCCTGGGTACATACTAATGGAGCTGGATCTGCCAGAAGATGAACAGAAGTTAGAATCATTTTTAAGAACCATAAATAACATCCACGGAGTAATAGGATTCCTAGGAGCAAAAGTGGATAAAAGTGGAGTAAGATCATTCAAAATACCACCAAAACCATTATCTATAGAAGAAGTGAGATCCATTTTCGAAAAAACAGGGGAGTTCAAAAGCAAGGCATTTGTCGACTTATCATCTTCATTCGAAGTTGGTAACCAAGTCAAAATAACAAACGGCCCATTCAAAGGACTCATTGGTACAGTAGTCGAAGTTTACCCAGATAAACATAAGCTAAAAGTTAACGTCTCTATTTTCAATAGAGAAACACCTCTTAATATTAACTTTGATCAGGTTGAAAAGATATAGCTATGCTAAAAGAAAGTAAAAAAAATAAGTTCTATCATTTCTACCCTAACATAGTATGTGTAGTTGTTTCGGGATTTGAAAACAAAGTGAATGCCATGCCCGTAGCATGGTCAAGCGGTATTTCATCTAACCCAAGATACTTTGGTGTTATGATAGCTAAAAAACGTTTCACTTACAAACTTATACAAAAATCAAATAAATTTTCGGTAAATTTCCTCGACTGGAAATACCTAGACATCGTCGTAAAATTAGGATCAACATCAGGAGAAACAACCGATAAAATAAGAGAGTTTAATATTCCAATAGAGAAAGGTAAATCAGAAAACATGTTTTTCATACCATTATCCTATGCTGTCTACGAATGTAAAGTAATAAAGGACGATGAAATAGGTGATCATAACCTAATAATAGGAGAAATAGAAAGGGTTTTAATAGATGAAACTGTTTTTGATGATGATGAGAAACCAATTTTGAAGAAAATAAAACCTATTTTCTACATGGGCAGTGGAGAGTTTGTAAAACTAGAAGTCTCAGATAGCTTTAAGGAGAAGTAGAAATGAACAATAAAGCAAAAATAAATGCTGCAAAAGGTGCTCTGGAATATATTCTAGGGGACATAAAGAAGGAAATGGTTATAGGACTAGGAAGTGGTACAACAGTACAAGAGTTCATAAAACTACTTGGAGAAGAAGTAAAAAAAGGGCTTAAAGTTATATGCGTAACAACTTCTTACGCTTCAAGAATGATTGCAATAGAAAACGGGATACTGGTTACAGATACAGATGCGGTTGAAAAAATAGACATAGCGGTAGACGGAGCAGACAAGGCAAACAAAATTGCATTACTCAAAGGTGGCGGTGGAGCATTAACAAGAGAAAAAATAATAGACTACAACTCAGAAAAGTTTATCGTAATCGTCGACGAATCCAAAATAATCCAAGACGACGTAATTGAGGGAACAGTAAATATGGAAGTACTTCCATTCGCAGCACCAATAATAATAAGACAACTCAAAGATTATGACCCAAAGTTAAGAATAGGTAAAGGAAAACTAGGACCTATAGTAAGCGATAATGGCAACTTCTTACTAGAATGTTATATGAGATTGGAAAACCCAAAAGAAACAGAAAAATGGCTCAAGAGTATACCAGGAATAATAGAAAATGGTATTTTTACAAAATTCTCAACTATAATAGTTGGTACAGAGAGGGATTGGTACAAGTTTGTATAACAATAGTCAACTATGGTAAAAGTAGGTATAATCACAAATAGTGCTGTGCTTTCAAAGTCAATAGCAATATTTTTAATATCAAGGGGATACTACGCAAACCACATATTCACAAACCAATTTGAAGAGCAAAAAGATTTTGACATATTTGTAATAGATTTCGATGGAATAAACAAAATTTTTCAAAACCAATCTACAGAAATATTAGATAAACTCCAAGAAACACAAAAACCAATCATTCTAATAACCCACGAAAAATCAAGCAGTAAACTACAAGAATTCGCAAAAAAAGGAGTAAAAGGAATCGTAGACAGCAATCTAAACATATCAATAATACCAGAAAAAATCTATGAAATAATTCAAACTCTACCTATAAAAGACGATGACAAAAGAAAACATTACCGCGTACCAATTGATTTTGGTATTCTGAAGGTAGAAATACCACCTTCTAGATTAGTAGAAGGTAAAATAACGGATATTAGTGCAGGCGGAATAGGAGCAATTTTTAAAACGGAGGAGGAAGCAAACATGTTCATAAATAACAAAGCTTACCCATGCGAAGTTGTAGTTAGCAATATAGCTATAAAACCAAAAATCTTCTTAGTTAGAAGAGATGGGTTACTCTGTGGTTTCAAATTTTTCGGACTGGACGAAAAACAACTTTCAAAAATATCAGAACTAATATACCACAACATAATAGAAAAAACACATAAAACTTGAAATTAAATAGTATTTTAGTATAATTTTAAGTTATGGTAGCTTTCATAGATAATTACGACTCCTTTGTATACAATTTAGTACAATACTTTGGAGTATTTTACAAGAACATAAAAGTCTTCAGGAATGATAAAGTAAGTATAAATGATATAAAAAACATTTCACCATCCGCTATAGTAATTTCACCTGGACCAGGATGGCCGAAAGATGCCGGAATATCCGAAGAAGTTATAAGAGAGTTTTACACAAAAATTCCAATACTTGGAATATGTTTAGGGCATCAGGCAATAGGTGAAGTTTTTGGTGCAAAAATAATACATGCTAAAAGAATAATTCACGGAAAAACATCAATTATAGTACACAACCAAAATGGTATATTCAAAGACCTACCAGTACCACTAAAAGCAACGCGGTATCACTCATTAGTAATAGATCCCAGCACTTTACCAAAAGAACTTGAAATTACAGCAACGAGTGAAGACGGAGAAATAATGGGAGTAAAACACAAAGAGTATCCTTTATTTGGTGTCCAATTCCATCCCGAATCCATAGCAACTGAACACGGGATGAAAATGATAAAAAACTTCATTGACATGATAAAACCATCATTTAATGTATCAGTATTTATAGAAAAAATAGCAAATAAGGAAAACCTTTCATCGGAAGAAGCAGAAATCATAGCTAATAAGATCATAAAAAACGAAATATCACCAGTAGCAACATCAGCTATACTATCAGGATTAAGAACAAAAGGTGAAAACGTTGAAGAAATAGTTGGATTTGCCAGATGTATGCTAGAGAATGCATCAAAAATAGAGATTCAGGGAGATAGCGTAGATAATTGCGGGACAGGAGGAGACGGTAAACATACCATAAACATATCAACTATATCATCGTTTGTCATAGCTGGAACGGAAAAGATAAAAGTACCTAAACACGGAAACAGATCCGTATCAAGCAAAGTAGGTAGTGCAGACATTCTCGAAAGCTTAGGAGTGAAAATCGATACACCACCAGAAAAAATGGAGAAAATAATTAACGAAATCGGCATAGGTTTCCTATTTGCACCAATATATCATCCATCAATGAAAAATGTAGCTTCCGTAAGAAAAGAACTAGGAGTGAGAACGATATTCAATATCTTAGGTCCAATCGTAAACCCTGCAAGACCTAAATACCAACTAATAGGCGTATTTGACATCTCTCTACTGAAAATTTTACCCCAAGTTTTGGCAAAACTAGGAACAAAAAGAGCTTTTATAGTACACAGCGAGGACGGACTAGACGAAGTATCACCTTCAGCTCCCACAAGAGTAGCTTACCTAAACGAAGGAAACGTCAAATACCTGAGGATAAAACCCCAAGATTTTGGATTTGATCCAATACCACCAGAAGAAATATCAGGTAAAGATATAGAATACAACAAGAAAATCTTTTTAGACATTTTGAACGATAAAAACATACCACAAAAAAACGCAATAATAATGAACGCATCCCTAGCAATACTCGTTTCTGGAGTAGCTAAAAATCTCGAACAAGCAGTATTACTAGCAAAGAATTCAATATCATCTGGAAAAGCACTAGAAAAACTCAATAAGCTAATAGAAAAAACCTCTGAAAAGGAGCTTTAAAATTTTCATATTAATAAACGAAATGTTTACAATTCTAGTTAAAAAGAAGGTGGAAACATGAAAGTAATAATTCCAGTTGCAGGTAAAGGTACTAGACTTAGACCTCATACTCTACTTATACCTAAAGCTCTAATAAATGTAGCTGACAGGAAAATAATAGATTACATAATGAATATTGTAAAAGAAGAAAACGTTGAAGAATACATCTTCATAATAGGATACCTTGGAGAACAAATCGAAGAATACCTAAAAAAATCTTATCCAAAGATAAAGAAAACCTTCATAATCCAAGAAGATCCAAAAGGTCTAGCACAAGCAATAAGTCTAACAAAAGATCACATATCACCTGATGATAAAATACTAATAATACTAGGTGATCTAATAATCTTCACAGACATACACAAAGCTATATCTGAAACAAAAGAAGGTGAACACAAAATAGGTGTTATGAATGTAGAAGATCCACATAGATACGGAATCGTAATACTCGAAAAAAGCGGTAAATACATAAAAGAAATGATCGAAAAACCCAATAAACCCATATCAAATTTGGCAATATCCGGAATATACTACTTTTCTGAAGCAAAACCTCTTATGGAATCAATAGAATATATAATCAAAAACAACATAAAAACCAAAAACGAATATCAACTAACTGATGCAATGATGGAAATGATAAGAAGAGGAGAAAAGATTGGAATATTCGAAACCACAGAAGTTTATGACTGTGGAAGTAAAGAAAAACTAATAGAAGCAAACAATAAGTTACTACAAAAATTCCATAGCGATAGAATAAGTACTATAAACGTAAAGAACTCAGTGGTAATACCTCCTGTCTACATAAGTCCTAATGCATTAGTAGAAGATTCAGTTATAGGACCTTATGTATCAATACACGAGGGAGCTTCTGTAAAGAATTCTATAATAAAGGAAAGTATTATCGAAGAAAGAGCAAAAGTTGAAGGTATGATAATCGAGAAAAGCCTTATAGGACAAGACAGTACAGTAGAAGAGAGTTTTAGAGAACTAAATATTGGACCACATTCAGAATACAAGAAAAAAGGATTCTAAATGAGCAAAATAAAATTACTACCAGAAGAAATAATAGCAAAGATATCTGCAGGAGAAGTTATCGAAGCACCTTACTCAGTAGTAAGAGAACTAATAGATAATTCAATAGATGCAGGAAGTAGCAAAATCATTGTAAACGTAATAGAAGGCGGTAAAAAGCTTATAGAAGTAATCGATGACGGAGAAGGAATGGATAAAGAAGACCTAGAAAAATGCTACTTAAGACATTCAACAAGCAAAATAAATGAACTAAACGATATATACAGAATAACAACGATGGGATTCAGAGGAGAAGCACTTGGAAGTATTGCAGAGGTATCAGAAATCGAGATAATCTCAAAACCAAAAAACCAAAACGAAGGATATAAACTTATAGTAAAAGGAGGTAAACTAGTATCAATATCTCCACATCCATCAAAAGACGGTACAACAGTCAGAGTAAGAGATCTATTTTTTAACGTACCTGCAAGAAAGAACTTCCTAAAGAGTCCTAGCTCAGAATTCAAAAGCATAATCGATACTTTCATAAAAAAATCAATACCTTTTATAGATATTCACTTCGAGTTATTCAATGACTTAAAAAGAGAAATAACACTACCAAAAACAAATTCCACCATAGACAGAATAAAAACTATCTACCCAGAAATAAGAGAACTAAATCATACAAAAAAAACTTTAAACGATATGGAAATAGAAATATTCTTTTCAAAACCATCTTTAAACAGACCAACTAGAAACCTACAACAATTATTCGTAAACAATAGGTTCGTAGAATCAAAAACCTTCTTCACAGCGGTATCAAACGCGTACTCAAACCTAGTACCAAAGGGTAATTTTCCGATAGTATTTTGCTTTATAAAAATAAACCCATCTCTAATAGATGTAAACATACACCCTGCAAAAAAGGAAATTAAATTCCAAAACGAAGGTAAATTATTCCACTACATAACAGAAAGCATAAAAGAAGGATTATCAAACTCTATACAAATCTTAAACATCGAAGATACCCCCAAATTTAACCGCTTCGAAAACGATATAAAAAAATCTATAGAAGCCTTTATAACAAGAACAAAAGAAATTAGCACACCCCTAAAAGAATACAACGAAAAAACAATATCAACACAAAAAATTCAACAAACTCGTTTATTAAATAATGAAACGATATATACCGAACCAACAAATACCAAACAACAATACATTGTCCATGAAAAAAAACAAAAAAAACTAGATAACATAAAATTTATAGGTACAATTTTTAAAACATATTTGATATTCGAAGATACAGAAAACAATAAGATGATAGTTATAGATCAACATGCAGCACATGAAAAACTTATATACCTAAGACTTTACAAAGAAATAATCGAAAACAAAAAAACCTCAAAACAAGCTCTAATCTCACCTATCGAGATAAACCTTTCAAAAGAATTTCTGAAAACAATAAAAGAAAATATAGATATAATAAGCAAAGTAGGATTTGACATAAAATTTTACGAAGATAAAATTGAAATATTATCAATCCCTTCTCTTTTCAATAAGGATATAGACATAAAAGGAACAATAATAGAAATATGCGAAAAAATAAAGGATGGACTCGATGTAAGAATAGAAAATATAATAGAAATCCTAGCAACAATATCGTGCAGAAATGCAATAAAGAGTGGATATATAATAACAACTTTTGAGGCTTACAAATTACTTGAGGAAATACTAAATACACCTGAAAGCATCTCATGTCCACATGGTAGGCCCTCAATAATACAGATAGACGAAAAAACATTAGAAAGTATATTCTTACGAGCGAAATAAAATAAATCCTAATACTTCAAAACTTTGTTTATGACATACTGTTCGACAGTACCCAATAGTGTTTGGATAGTCCAATAAAGCACTAATGCAGAAGGTAAGTTCCAGAATATAAACATAAAGACTATAGGTAAAATCCACATTGTAACGTTTTGTTGTGTTGCACCTGATTTGGACGACATCAAATAAGTTTGCACTAAGGATATTGAGGTCATTATTATTGGGAGCAAATTAATAGAAGCTGGAATGAGAAATAATCCTTCTAATTCCTTTATATAAATTATAGTGTCAGGTTTAGTCAAATCCTTTATCCATAACAGTTCCTGGCCTTTAAGCTCAATAAATCCCGAAAGGACGTTATAAAGGGCAATAAATATAGGTATCTGGAGAAGAAGAGGAAGGCAACCAGAAGCTGGATTAGCACCATATATCCTATAGAGCTCAGCAATCTCAGCATTCATTTTCTTAGGATCATTTTTGTATTTTTCTTGAATCTCTTTTATTTTAGGTGAAATGATCTGTAATCTCTTCATCGAAATAGCAGATTTTATACTCAAAGGTTCAAGAAGAACTTTAACAGCAATAGCAATAAGCACAACAGCTAATCCCCAACTACCAGTTAAATTGTAGAAAAGCTTAATAAGAAGTTTCAGAAAATCATAAATAGGTTTAAGTATACCACCATCCTCAAGATTCTTAAAACCATACCCAAAAAATTCGAGTACTTCATTTTTCCTAGGCCCAACAAAAACTCTAAACTTATAAATTTTTTCAGAACCACCTTCGAAAACATATGTTAAAGTTTTCAAAGCCATGATTTTGTTAATACCATATTTTGTATCCAAAGCTACAAACTCAGCCCTACATTCACCTTCCAATGCTACAATTCCTAAAACTGTATATTTATTCTCCATCCAAATACCAGAAATAATATTATAATCTTTAACAGCATGTCTTTCAGTTCCAGAGAATATCGATGTAGTAAGGGTTTCAACGAAATTAAAACTCCCTTTCTCGATATAACCAGTTCTCAAGTAAATATAAGAAAACCTTTCATCAGACGTATCGGGTCCCAAAGGCCCACTAAAAACTAACGAAATTCCATCAAAAATAACTGGTTTACTACCCTTGTTCTTCACTTTAACAACAACATCGAAAGTATAGTTTGAAACAAAAATAATCTCTCTGAATATGGATAAGTTATTATTATTTATTTTAACTTCTGAAACACCTTTTCTATCAAAATAAATGTACTTTTTGTCTAAGTTCGTCGAATAAACTACACTGCCAAGAACCACCGAAAGCGGTTTAAAAACATAGTTAGAACTGGCAAGTTCATAATATCTGTCTCCGTAATAAAAATAAATATCATCAACACCAGATTCAGAAACCAAAAGCCTAAGACTATTTGTTTCAACTAAAATGGAAAAATATTCCTTAGCTACGGTAGAATAAACATCTTTCTTTTCTGAAGCAAATTCGTTCTGAGTCAAATTAGTACTTTTAGTAACACTATTTTGGTGTTGTGGCGGGAATAGTATGGTAAAAGCAAAGACTAATCCCAACCACAAAACCAAAAACAGGAATAATCTTGCTTCTCTACTCATTATGCAACACCTTCTCCTAAAAACCCTATAATCACCTTTTCTTCTTCTCCGTTTTTCTTAAAATCTATCTTATCATAATAAGGCGAACCAGTACCAACAGGCACAGGCCTACCGATAATCAAGTTCTCTTTTAACCCAAACAAGTAATCCTCAGCACCTTTTATAGCAGCCTCTGTCAACACTTTATGAGTCTCTTGGAAAGATGCTGACGATAAGAAACTTTCACTTGTTAGAGATGCTCTTGAGATACCCAATATTACTATCCTACCTTTAGCAGGAACACCACCTTGTTCTACAATTTCGTTATTCACTCTCTCAAACTCACCCATACTTACAACTTGTCCAACTATGAATCTGGTATCTCCTGGCTCAACAATTTTAACCTTCCTAACCATTTGCCTTATTATTATTCCTATATGCTTATCATCGATTTTAACACCTTGATCCTTATATATACTCTGAATCCTATTAAGGAGGTACTTAGAAACTTCTTCGACACCAAGAACCTGAAGCATACCTTGTAATGACTTTTCACCATCGCAGAGTTCCTCACCAACCTTAACATAATCTCCATTCCTAACGTACAGATACCTACCTGACGGTATTTTATGCTTAACCTTATTACCAAATTGATCTTCAACAACAACAATTACTTTACCTTTATCCATCTCTATGTTGACTTTACCAGAAACCTTAGCAAGAACACTTTGAACCTTAACACCTCTTGCCTCAAACAAGTTCGTAACCCTCGGCAAACCAGAAACAATGTCATATGTCTTTCTCTTGGATCTACTTCTTTTTGCTAATATTTCACCAACTTTGACTCTATCTCCATTCTTAACCCTTAACTCAGCATCAGAAGGTACAAAATCAATCGACTTAACATTACCACTTTCATCCAATATCTTTAAAATCTTATCTCTCTGAGACGAAGGTTTCGTTGTATCCTCTTCTATCATAACAATTCCCTCTTGTTCGGAAATTATAGGCTCGTTATAAGGATCAAATCTAACAATTGGCACATTACTCTCAACAAGATCACCTTCATTGACAAGTATTACTGACCCTATTGGTATTTTAACAATTGTCTCATCAGCTTCTGTTACAAACAATTTACCTTGAGATACTCCTGCCTTAAGGTACTCCCAAGCTCTAAATTCAACACCTCCCTTGAAAACACCTATAACTTGGTTTTCCTCAAATTCCTTAAACTCACCTTCAGAGACGTTTAGTACCTCAAAATCATCTACGTTATATATATGATAATTTGAAGAAAAACTATCCAATACCTTCGACAAAACTTTATAAACAGATATGTTACCTTTTCTTGTAGTTATCTTTTCATTATCTTGGTTGACAACAAAACAATTCGTTATATCGTTAACAAAAACTGGGACATTAAAATCAATCCAACTCTTTTCAACTATTGCAGAAGCAATACCACCAGTATGGAATGTTCTCATAGTAAGCTGAGTTCCAGGCTCACCTATGGATTGAGCAGCAACAATTCCAACAGCCTCACCTACCTGTACAGGTTTATTATGTCCTAGATCCCAACCATAACACTTAGCACAAACTCCTCTCTCTGATTCACATGTTAAAACATGTCTTATTACAACTCTAGATACACCAGTCTTATCTATAATTTTAGCTTTTTCTAAATCGATTACTTCATTGGCCTTAACAATAATATTTCCAGTTTGAGGATCATGTATATCAAACAAGGAAGTTTTACCTATTATTCTTTGGATCATCTCTTCTCTTCCACCTTCATCATCCTCTGAGACTACGATACCTTTTGCGGTCCCACAATCTTCTTCCACAACTACAACGGAATGTGCAATATCGACTAATTTCCTAGTGAGGTAACCAGCTTCTGATGTCTTTAAAGCTGTATCAGCTAAACCTTTTCTTCCACCATGAGCGGATATAAAGTACTCCCACAAACCAAGACCTTCCTTGAAGTTTGATTTAATAGGTAGCTCTATAATCTCGCCTGACGGCTTAGACATAAGTCCTCTCATTCCAGCAAGCTGTTTAACCTGCTCTCTATTACCCCTAGCACCTGATATCATCATAACATAAACAGGATTAAAACCATTCTGATCAAGTCTAAGTGTGTTTTCCATTTCCTTCTTTATTCTATCACTAACATGAGACCAGATATTTATTATCCTATTGAACTTTTCATCGGCATTTATGAAACCTTTTCTAAATTCTTCGTTAATTTTACTTTCTTCAATCTCAGCCTTAGATATAAGTTCATATTTTTGAGGTGGTATCTTTATATCCTCTATTGATATAGTAGAAGCTCTTTTAGTAGCATAATAATACCCAAGTTCTTTCATACCTTCAAGAAGTTTCACTGTTTCCCATCTCCCACAAGTTGTATAACACTGTTTTATAAGATTAACCAAATCCTTATTAGTCATGTTTTTATTTATAAATCTAAGCGGTTCAGGAAAAATAGAATTAAACACAACTCTTCCAACAGTCGTCTTAAACTTCTCACCTTTGAAGACAAAGGTTATGCTTGTGTAGGTGCTTAATTTACCACTCTCCCAAAGATATCTAACATCTTCAAAAGAAGAAAATACTTTAAGTTCACTATCATCAATTTCTGTTTCAATAGACTTTGTCAAATAAAATATACCCAAAACCATATCTTGTGTAGGGAACATGATAGGTTCACCAGTAGCTGGCTTTAACAAGTTTCTAGCAGAAAGTAGAAGTACCCAAGCTTCAACTTGAGCCTCAGGTGAAAGCGGTACATGAATAGCCATCTGATCGCCATCAAAATCCGCATTATATGGATGGCACACCAAAGGATGTAAATGAATGGCGTTGTCTTCCACTAGAACAGGTTCAAAAGCTTCTATGCTTAGTCTATGAAGTGTAGGAGCCCTATTAAGAAGAACTGGATGTTTATCTATGACAAACTCTAAGCATTCATGAACTCTAGGATCGTTATACGTCTCTGCTATGTTTTTTGCTTGTTTTATGTTAAACGCATACTTTCTTGTAATAAGCTCTTTCATTATAAAAGGTTTGAAAAGCTCAACAGCCATTCTTCTAGGTACTCCGCATTGCCAGAGCTTCAACTTAGGATCAACAACTATAACCGATCTACCAGAATAATCAACTCTCTTACCCAGTAAGTTTTGTCTAAACCTACCTTGTTTTCCTTTCAGTAATGCAGCAAGTGACCTCATAACCTTACCAGATGACGTTTTAACGGGATTTTTCTTTCTTGAATTATCTATCAAAGCATCAACGGAATCTTGTAATAATCTTTTTTCACTTTTGATTATTATATCTGGAGCATTCAAGCTAATAATTTTCTTCAATCTATTATTTCTATTGATAATCTTTCTGTAAAGTTCATTAAGATCAGACGAAGCAAATCTACCACCATCAAGTAAAACCATTGGTCTGAGTTCAGGTGGTATAACAGGTAAAGCCTCTATAACCATCCACTCTGGTTTTATACCAGATTTAACCAAACTTGTTATTATTTCTAACCTTTTTATAGTTTTAGGATCAGCTCTTTCACCTAATTCTTCAACCTCTTTCCTTAACTGTTTCTCGATCTGTTCTAGATCTATTATTTCAAGAGCTTGCTTTATAGCTTCAGCACCTGTATCCGCAACAAACCTCCCCTTATACTTTTCAACATACTTTTCATACTCTTCATCCTTAAGTACTTGAAATTTCTTAAGATCAGGAACATCCCCAGGATCCAAAACCAGATAACTATCGTGGTATATAATACTTGTGAGTTCAGTAACAGAATTTATACCTAATATCAAACCTATTTTACTAGGAATTATCTTGTAAAACCATATATGGACCACCGGCACAACCAACTCAATATGTCCCATTCTTTCTCTTCTAACCTTTGATTCAGTGACTTCGACACCACATTTGTCACATACAATTCCTTTATACCTCTTAGACTTAAACTTACCACAATGACATTCATAATCTTTTGTAGGGCCAAAGATTTTTTCACAAAAAAGACCATCTTTCTCTGGTCTAAGTGTTCTATAATTTATCGTTTCAGGTTTCTTAACCTCTCCATAAGAATAAGCCCTAACAACACTCGGGGAAAAAATAGAAATTCTAACTTTACTTATATCTCTAACATCAAAATCACGAGGTTTCTTATCAACCAAAGACATAACCTCCTCCTTAAAAAAGGGAATTATCCCTTCTTACTTTTACTAGCATGCACATGTCTATCTTTAGGGAAGATATATATATAATTTCCATTACTATCGATAACCTCAAGATCTAGCAATAATCCTCTCATCTCATTAATAAGGACTTTAAACGATTCAGGAATATTATACTGAGAGACATATTTACCTTTAGTTATACCATCATAAGCTCTAACCCTACCCTCAATATCATCAGATTTAACCGTTAGCATTTCATGTAATAGCGAAGAAGCACCATAAGCTTCAAGTGCCCAAACTTCCATCTCACCTAACCTCTGTCCACCAAACTGAGCTTTACCGCCAAGAGGCTGTTGAGTAATCAAGGCATAAGGACCAATAGATCTTGCGTGTATCTTATCATCTACCATATGTACAAGTTTCATTATATAGTGATATCCAACCATCACTTCAGATTCAAAGTATTCACCAGTTCTACCATCTCTTAACCTTACTTTTGATGTTTCTGGTAGACCTGCTTTCCTAAGCTCATCTTTAACTTCATCATAGTTAGGACCTTCAAACACAGGTATCCTGTAATGTATACCTAATTTTATACCTGCCCAACCAAGCATAGTTTCAAAAAGTTGACCCAAATTCATTCTAGAAGGCACACCAAGAGGATTAAGAACAATATCCACAGGGGTACCATCTGGCAAAATAGGCATATCTTCAATAGGAGCAATCTTAGCAATAACTCCTTTATTACCATGTCTACCTGAAATCTTATCGCCAACTTTTATTTTCCTCTTCTGAGCTATGTAAACTTTTATAAGTTCTTTAACACCAATTGGTAACTCATCTCCTTTTTGCTTAGAAAATCTATCAATTCTCACTACTATACCACCTTCACCGTGAGGAACCCTTAAAGAGGAATCTTTAACTTCTCTAGACTTTTCTCCAAATATCACTTTTAATATTTTAACCTCTGGAGCATCAACCTCTTCACTCTTTGGTGTAGTTTTACCAACAAGTATATCACCAGGTCTTACATAAGAACCAATCCTAACAATACCATCCTCATCGAGATTAACCAGATATCCTTCATGTACACCTGGTATATCTCTAGTAATCTCTTCATCTCCAAACTTAGTAGTTCTAACAGCAACTTCATAATCGTATATATGTATTGATGTTAATATATCCTCATTAACCAATCTCTCACTTATCACAATAGCATCTTCATAGTTATAGCCATACCAAGGCATGTAGGCCACACAAACGTTAGTCCCCAAAGCAAGTTCTCCATTGTCCATAGCAGGACCATCTGCAATAATCTGTCCTTTTTCAATTCTCTGTCCTTTGGATACGATAGGAGTTTGGTTATAACAAGTGTTATTATTGGTACTATAAAACTTCATAAGATCATACCTACTTTCAGTACCATCATCATTTTGAACAATAATGTAATTTGAAGAGACTTTCTTAACTACTCCAGGCTTATCAGCAACAATACCATAACCTACCTGTTTTGCAACAACTTCTTCCATACCAGTTCCAACTATGGGTGCTTGCGGTTTAAGAAGAGGTACAGCCTGCCTTTGCATGTTAGACCCCATCAGAGCTCTATTAGCATCATCGTGCTCTAAGAAAGGAATTAAAGAAGTAGAAACACTAAATACTTGCTTAGGAGATACATCCATCAAATTAACCATCTCTCTCGGAACTTTAACAAATTTACCTCTATACTTAACTTGTACTTCTTCGTTAACCAGCATATTGTTACTGTCAACTGGTTCGGTAGATTGGCATATGTAATAATCTTCTTCTTCTATAGGATTAACGTATCTAACTTCTTCAGTAACTTTACCATTCCTCACAACTCTATAAGGTGTCTCAATAAAACCATATTCGTTAACCTTAGCATAAACAGCAAGAGAGAGAATAAGACCTATGTTCTGACCCTCAGGTGTTTCTATAGGACACAACCTACCATAATGCGAATAATGGATATCCCTAACTTCAAATCCAGCCCTCTCTCTAGTAAACCCTCCAGGACCTAGTGCAGAAACCCTCCTTTTATTAGTCAACTCAGAAAGTGGATTTATCTGATCCATAAAATGAGAGAGCTGACTAGTACCAAAAAACTCATTAAGAGAGGAACTAAAAGGTTTTGACATTATTATACCCTGAATAGCAGAATCACCTCTATCATCCGAAGATAATTTATCTTCGACGATCTTCTGAAGTTTTGCAAAAACCGGCAATAATTGTTGATACACAAGTTCACCAACCGCTTTCACCCTCCTATTGCTTAAATGGTCTATATCGTCAACTATCTCATTACTTGAGAATATCTGCAAGAGTATCTTTATCGATCTAACAATATCCTCCTGAGTTAAAGTCGATACAGATTTTAACTTTTCTCTTTCATTCTCAGAAATATCTTTATACAATCTAACAAGTAGTTTATATCTTCCAACATCTCCCAGGTCAAAATTCCTAATATCATACAATTGTTTCTGGATTTCTTTCATTACGTTTTCTTTAGTAGGATTACTGAGAAATCCAATACTTCTAACCTGCTCTGCAACTTTTCTTATAGCTCTATCTAATAACTTTTCCTCCCTACTAGCACTTGAATTAGCTAAAGACTCATCCGAAGAAATAGTTTCAATTTCTCTCTTAAGAGTATTGAACAACGGTTGTGAAGATTTTATACTCTCTTCTGAAATGATCTTAATTCTCTTATTCTTAAGAGAAGATATAGCACTAAGAAACACATCAACATCAACAGAATTACTCTCTTTAACGGAAATCTGAGATTTGGAAACTTTATAAACCCTTGTAAAAGCTAAGAATAATACATTTCCATCGTCATCCTTAACATCTTCATACAAATAAAAAGACTTTGGTAATGGCACATTAGAAGATAAATCTATCTCGTGGTAATCAAAAAAGTTTCTTACTATATCTTCAGTATTCATTCCTATAGCTCTGAAGAAATAAGACAATAGCATTTTCTTTTTGTTATCTATGCTAAAGTACATAAGTTCTTTTCTAACTGCTATACCAAACTCTAACCACAATCCTTTTTCAGGAACAATTTTACATGACAACTCACCTTTACGGTTACTAAAAATGATACCGGAAGACTTTATAATCTGACTAACTATAACTCTCTCAACACCGTTTATAATGAAAGTTGCCCTATCTGTCATCAAAGGAATATCACCAACATAAACATTATTTCTATCTATAACCTCATTGGTTCTATAATTTGTTATTCTAAAACTCACCTTAACAGGTGCAGAGTACGTTAGATTTTTTCTTATACACTCTTCTGGAGTATAGAGGGGTTTATCTATAGTATATGATACAACATCAAACTCAACATCATCAACTTTTACTGGGAAGAAACTTCTAAATAACTTCATAAGCCCCTTGTTAGCTCTTTCATTGTGGGGGACATCTTTTTGTAAGAAAGATTCATATGATTTCTTTTGAAGCTCTAGAAGATATGGAACATCAAAAGAAAATTTTGTTTTACTAAAAAATTTTTTTTGGAAACCCATAATACACTCCTAAAATGAAAACAAAAATATTTGAGTAAAGATTTTTATACATTAAACTACTCATTTTGACATGAGGACGAAAGTCCTCTTTCATAACTACTTTAGTTCAACAACTGCTCCTGCTTCTTCAAGAGATTTTTTAATCTTCTCAGCTTCATCTTTAGGGACACCTTGTTTAACAGGTTTTTGTCCACCACTCTCAACAATATCCTTAGCATCTTTTAAACTTAGACCAGTTATGTCTTTAACGACTTTTATAACTTGTAGTTTAGCATCACCAACTTCCTTTATGAATATGTCAAAATTAGATTTCTCCTCAGGTTCAGCTTCAGCAGTAGCTGAAGGAGCAGCAGCAACCGCAGAAGCAACAACCGGCATAGCAGCACTAACACCAAACTTCTCTTCCAAAGCTTTCCTAAGTTCCACCAACTCCATAACACTCATGTTCGATATAGCTTCAACCAAGTCTTGCACTGATAACTTACTTGCCATAAAATACCTCCCTTTATATATACATGTGCCCAAAGACACATCTAATTTTGTTTTTTCTCTTCAATACCCTTGAGAACGAAAACAAAGCTTTGCACAACGTTGTTTATCGTGTATACAAAAGAAGACACGCTACCACTAATCGCACCAACAACATACCCAATAAGTTCCTTCTTCGAAGGAAGCTTAGACAATTCTATCGTAGCTTCTCTACCATACAACTTACCCTCAAAAATAGAGTTCTTAACTTTCAAGGGATTATCCTTTTCAAGTTTAACCAAAAACTTCAACAACTCAGTAAACTCATTATCATCAGTAAAAATAATACCATTAACCCCAGTAAAAACCTCCTTAGGAATATCAAGACCAACATCCTCTTTGAAAAATCTATAACCTATAGTATTCTTTACAACTTTGTAAAAAGCATTTCTTTTCCTAATCTCCCTTCTTAGATTATTAACATTTTCTACATTCATACCTGTAAAATCAATAAATATTATATTCTTACCATACTTATTGTATAATTCTTTTATCTCATTGTATAGAACTAGATTTCTTTCACTAGGCATAAACCCTCCTACTAAATATTCAATTTACTAGCTTCTTGTAACACTGAAACTCTATTTAACTTAACACCAATACCCATAGTCGAAGAAATGCTTATATTCTTTATAAACTCACCTTTATAGTCAGCTGGTCTAGCTTTGTTAATCTCCTTTACCAGAGCAAGAATATTTTCCTTTATCTTATCTTTACCCATACTTTTTTTACCAACAGAAACGTGAATATTACCAGTCTTATCTGATCTAAACTCAAGCTTACCCTTCTTGAATTCTTGAACTGCTTTGGATATGTCAAACGTAACGGTACCCACCTTAGGATTAGGCATTAACTTTTTTCTACCCAATATAGGTCCTAACTTAGAAACTTCTTTCATTATATCAGGTGTAGCAATAACAACATCATAATCAATCCACTGCTCCTTAGCAATTTTGTCAATCAATTCCTCAGCACCAACATAATCCGCTCCAGCCTCCTTTGCTTCTTTAGCTTTATCTCCTTTAGCAAAAACTAAAACTTTAACTTGTTTTCCAGTACCATGCGGCAAAGAAACACTACCTCTTACTGATTGCCCCTGTTTAAGACCTGTCTTTATCGAAACATCTATGCTTTCATCAAACCTAGCATTAGCTGTTTTGAAAACTAAATCTAAAGCTTCATCTAGACTATAAAACTTTTCTTTATCAACAAGAGCAACATTACTAAGATACCTTTTACTTCTAGACATAACTTCCCCCTTCACTCGACTTCAACACCCATATTTCTAGCAGTACCTATAACCATCTTTTCAACCGCCTCTATATCATAAGCGTTAGTATCAGGCAACTTTATTTGTGCAATTTTCCTAACTTGTTCTCTAGTGAGTTTACCAACTTTCTGAACATTAGGCGCAGAAGCACCCTTATCTATTCCTAGCTCTTTCTTTATCAAAACGGATGTAGGTGGTGTTTTAATAACAAATTCATAACTTCTATCAGTATAAACAGTTATAACAACCGGAACTATTAGTCCTTTCTGTGAAGCAGTAGCTTCATTAAATTTCTTAACAAAATCCATTATAGGTACACCATGCTGACCCAAAGCAGGACCAACAGGTGGAGCTGGAGTTGCCTCCCCTGAAGGTATTTGAAGCTTTACAACAGCTTTAACTTCTTTCTTCGCCATAAATCTATATCCTTAAAAGGTTTAAAAATTATAAACACAAAATAAACATAAAGTCAAATTTAATTAAACTAGTTTAAGAATTTTTTACTTCTTCCATTAAGATTTAGAGTTTCCTAAACAAACTGATTCTAAACGCGGTAGATACCCTTCTCATGATAGATTACCCAACAAAAACCAAAAGTCTAAAAGCGATTACACTGAATACTTAAAACCCCAAAATAAAATAAGGGCACTGAGTAAAACTACCCAGCACCCTAAACCCTCACTACATATTCGTAGCTACATTATTCGTCGAATCTGACGTAGCACCTGTCTTAGTGGGATTGTTTACATCTGTAATACTAGTAAGATAACCATTAACCTTATCATGATACAAAACACTTAGGCTATTAGTTATAAACTTATTATCCATCAGAACATGGCCAGTTGTATCAAAATTTCCTTCATAAATTCCATAACTGTAAAAACTACCACCACCTATATAGTTGTTACTTATAACAGCATTAACAGGATTAACTAAGTAAATTCCTACTGACTTATTGTTTGTTATAAAGGAGTTTATTATTGAAGGATTCTCCTCAACGTTGACAACAATTCCTAGTTGGTTATAAGAAGTATTATTGTATACACTAGAACCCATTACCTTATTGTCTACCCCACTATGAAGATGAACACCACCTCCTCCATAACCACCATTATTATCATAAATTTCTCCACTTATTACATTATTAGTTCCTAAACCGATAAAAATTCCTCCTCCGTAATCAGCGTAATTACTATACACATAACCGCTTATAGTATTACTTACAGAACTTGCTATACAAATTCCTCCTCCGTACACATTAACATTATTACTAAACACTCTACCATTTATCGTATTGTTAGCTCCGCCTAAGATATAAATTCCTCCCCCATTACTACTAGCAGTATTGTTATAAACAAAGGAATTAATCGAATTATCAATTCCAAATTTAACATAAATTCCTCCTCCATCATAATAAACATCATTATCATGAACAGAACCATACAACTTGTTATTAGCTCCTGAATTAAGATAAATCCCTCCTCCGTAATTGGCAATGTTATTATATACACAAGCACCTATTATGTTACTAACTCCATTCTGTACATAAATACCTCCTCCACTGTTAGCATCATTACCATATACCTCAACAGTTCCCCCTATTACATTATTAGTTCCATGATCAATGTAAATACCTCCACCATAAAGACCATTATTCCCATACACATTACCAAAAATCATATTATGGATTCCATTAATATATATCCCTCCTCCATAATAATAAGCAATATTGCTATATACGTTTCCAGTTACTTCATTATCAGATCCAGATGAAATACAAACTCCTCCTCCATTATTACTAGCAATATTACCATACACATTGCCACTTAATATATTACTGAGGGAACCCATCAAATAAATTCCACCCCCATCTCCAATAGTATTATTACTATATACATCACCACCTATAGCATTATTAGTTCCTGCACCAACAAAAATTCCACCTCCGCCGCTATTAGCACTATTACCATAAATTTTACCACTTACAATGTCATTAATACCATATCCAATAAAAATACCCCCTCCATATGAAGCATTGTTACTATATACATCTACACTTATAGCATTATTAGTTCTTTCAGAAACACAAATTCCTCCTCCAGAATAAGCACTATTATTCAATACAATTATATTCGTCAAAACAGAATACATAA
>JBKBIJ010000012.1:0-20324 GCA_046299455.1 Brevinematia bacterium
AACAATCCTCTTAGGAGTTTTCTATAAACTTAGAATATTACCATTACGGCTCATTTAAACATGTGCTCTTAGAAAGACATCTTAAAAAACCTAATCTCCTAGCTCTACTCCTTCTGACTACATCACTACTTCTCTTTACAACTTACCCAGAGAGTATGTGTTAAAACTCCAATCCTTAAATCTCTTTCCATCATTCAATAACCTAACTAATAGTTGTTATTTCTTGAAGTGATTCCCCTAAGAGTTCTACATAAACTTAGAACACCTCTTCTTACTTACAACTTGCTTAGGCACTTGCTCTCAGAAGCTTTAAGAAATCTAATCCCTTAGTTTCTTTATTTAGATTATCCTTACTAAAAGTTATTTGGATAAGTTCCTCTATGATAATGGTTTTTTATAAATAAATACTTTCTGAAAGCTACTTAGTGTTTTCAGTATGTAAAACCCCATTCTTTTTAAATGTTCAATTTTTTAATGATAACAATCGTGTTAATAGCTTGAATCTTTAAACTTTTCACTATTATTCAAAAAGCAAATCCTAAAAGATTTTAGAAAGCAATTTAGATTGTAAATATTGCAAGATTCCACTCATTCTCAAAGAGTCGTATAATTTCTTAGCGATATTTTTAAACACCTTAAGTAGTAAATTATTTTTGAAACATTCTTGAAAGATGTTTTTTGCTCTTGGGATGGATAAGGTTTGATATAATATTCGAAGTTTATTAAAGAAGTAGTTTTATAAATGCAATTATCTCTTGATTTTACTATATGGTTCGTATAGATCTAGCGAGAGTTAAAGTATAAACTTTTTTAGGGTTAAGTTTTTTGATAAGGGATGCACACGCGTTTAGTGTGTTTCCTGTTGTAAAAATATCATCACATAGCAATATGACCTTATTGTTTAGGTCTATATTCATTTTTATGTAAAAAGACTTTCTTATGATATTCATTCTCTCTTCCTTTGATAACTTTTTCTGCTGTTTTGATAGAGGTTTTTTAGACAGTAGTTTTACAAAAGGTTTCCTATTAAGTATGGAGATAGGTTTGAATATCATTTCGACTAAATCGAATCCCCTGTTTAAAAAAGAAAGTAAAGATGGAGGCACAGGCACTACTAGATCTATAAAATCACCAAAAATCTCATCTAAGACTATATCTTTCGTCAGTTGTTTTATGACTTTTATCTTAGATATGTCATTTTCAAATTTTATGCATTGTATCAAATACTTTATTATTCCTTGATATTCGTATAGAGATACATTTTTATCGAACTCTACTACGTTTTCTTTGCAGAATGTACAGTTTTCATTTCCATATGGTAGTCCACATTTTTTACAAGATCTTGTTATATCTATTCTTTGGATTTCTCTAGCACAATTTCCACATAGACCAATAAGTATATTCCTATACTCTACTTCTTTACCACAGTTATAACAAAAACAATTTACAAGTAATTTCATAATTTGTAGTTTATATGTAAGAAACATTCATTTGTCAAGGATTCTTGAGAATATTAGGTTTTTAAACTGATTACTTTAGTTGTTTTCTATAAATTTTTAATACCTAACTCTTCTTTAAAAATTATTCAGGCAAACGCTATTATAAGGTATTCTGTTCTACAGCTTCTTTTTTCTTTACTATTTTACCCAAAATTTCTTCAAATAGAATATTCTTATAGCACTTCTGTTTTTATAACTTCCAAAAAACACAACTTCTAAAAAATGGAATCTTTTGAAGTAACAGACCTTACAAACTTCTATAAATTTTTAAAAATATCATACCCTAAAGACAAAAGATACATAACCAAACAAAGTAAAATATATCCTATTAGTACAGGTGCTCTTATTATGATATTTCTTTGAAATAATTTCTAAGAGCAAGTAGTATCTTTTAAGTGATATTCTTAAGGATCTTCTAAATTTAGTTAATCTTTGGGAGAGCTACATTTGTTAATTTGGGGAATATGGTTTAAGACATGGAGTTTCCTTGAGGGATAGAGATCTAATTAGGAGATTATCTAAACTTTTGGAAATATTTTTTAACACACTTAAGTGAAGAGTAGAACTTTAAAACAGGGGAGAGATGAGAATTTATATATGGCTAAGAGTTATGATGTTAAAGGTGTTTGGGTTAGTAAGATTGTGGGTGGAGTTTGTTTTGAATATCTTTTTACAAATTGTAGTTCTTCTAAAGATTTTTTACACTATTTTTTCTTAGGAATTTTTAAATATTACTTTGGTGTAGTGTTTATCTCAGTTAGTTAATATATAAAGAATGATCATGTTGCAAGGATTAATAGAATGACTATGTTCATACAGGTGTTATTATTAGTCTATTTATGTTCCATAATAATTTCTAAAGAAAGATAGTTTTTTGAGATAGTATTTATGTTTTTCATAACCTTTAAGGGATGATAGATTCATGTGGTTAATGTAATGGTATTTTTCTAAAAGTTTAGAACCTCTATTCTTCCTTAAAACCTATTTAGATAGAAATTTTTATTGAGTTATTTCTGTTTTATAACTTCTGAGGGAAATAAGGAAAGATAGTTTCTTAGTCTTAGAGTGATGAATTTTTAAGGGAGGTATTCTTTAGGCCTTTTAGGGATTGGTGTTTAAAAATTTTGATTTTCTGAAGTATCTCTTTGAACCGTTTTCTCTAAATCTATTCGGATAGGTTATCCTGGAGTATTTTTTGTTCCATGACTTCTAAGTAATGATATTTTCTTAGAAGATTAAACTTTTTTAATGGTTTTATTGGATTTCTTAGCAATATTTTTAACAACTTTAGAAATGTAAGTAATACTTTTAAAGCGTTTTTATTTATCTAAGAAGGTTCTCTTATTATTGTATTTTGTCGTATTACTTCTAAGTAGAATCTCTTAGATATGGTAATTTCTTGGATTGATTTTCTTAGAAGTTTTCTATAAAATAGTAAGAAACTTGAAATACAACTGCATAAGACAAAATAGGAAAACATACATCTTGTTATAGATATAGCCCAGTGATAAGGATATATGCTGAAGATGAATGTAAAAAAGTATTGTAAAGAGAAAAATGGCAAGTTGATAAAGATATACTGGTATGGACGTAGAGATAAAGTGGGATATAGTCGGAAAGGGAAGAACGGGTGAGAAGGTTCATTATAGCAGAGTGGTTAGGAATATGTTATAGAAAGGAGGTATGTACATCCGAGGGATGAGAATCTAAGGAGGATACTGATTTGGGTAACAAGGCTTACTGAAAAAGTTAATGGAAGAGCTGTAATTTGAAATCGGTGACTAGATTTTTGTACTATTGGTCTTATGAGAAAAGGTATAATTCTTGCGGGTGGTAGTGGTACTAGACTTTATCCTATAACGAAGGCTGTTAGCAAACAGCTTTTACCGGTTTATGATAAACCAATGATATATTATCCTTTTTCTACGCTTATGCTGGCTGGTATAAGGGATATACTTATAATATCTAATCCAGAATTTATTGATCTCTACAAGAGACTTTTTGATGATGGTAGTTTTATTGGTGTCAACGTTTCTTATAAGGTGCAATATAAGCCTAGAGGTATAGCTGAAGCTTTTATAATTGGTGAAGATTTTATTGGTAATGACAAAGTTGCTCTGATCTTAGGTGATAATATATTTTTTGGTCAAGGTTTTAGTGCTATTTTGAAGAAAGCTAATGAATTGGAAGGAGCGTGTATATTTGGGTACTATGTCAAGGATCCTAGGTCTTATGGTGTTATTGAAGTTGATAGTGACGGTAAACCTATATCTATAGAAGAGAAACCTCAGTACCCTAAATCTAATTATGCTGTACCTGGACTTTATTTTTATGATAACGAAGTGGTGAAAATTGCTAAATCTCTTAAACCTTCCGAAAGAGGTGAACTTGAGATAACTGATATAAACAGAGAGTATATCAAGATGGGTAGGTTAAATGTTATCTTGTTTGGTAGAGGCTTTGCTTGGTTTGATGCGGGAACTCATGATGGTCTGCTCGAAGCTTCAAATTTCATTGAGACTATACAGAAAAGACAATCTCTATACATAGGTTGTATTGAGGAAATTGCTTTTAGGAAAGGGTTTATAGATAAAGAAAAACTTATCGAACTAGGTAAAAAACTAGAAAAAACAGATTACGGTAAATATCTTATAGAACTAGCGGAAGGTAAAATATCTTAAAATGTTACTCTTAGGTTTATTCCTAACTCTATACCAGGCAAAACTTCGAAAAACTTTTCCCTACGGATTCCATTCTCTGAATATATTTCTGACATCTGTATTAGTAAGAACTTTAGGTAGCCACTCATTTGAATAAAATCGGATACTCTTATTGAAGTTTCATGGTATAGGTTTAATTCAAATACTTTCCTTCTAAAGCTTTGGAATTTTGTGTCGTTATACCATGGATATTCTGAATATAAGTTGAGTTCATCTTTGTTTTCTATGGTTGAGTTTGCTCTGGTTTTGATGATGAAAAGATCAATATCACTTTCAGATAAGACTGTATAAGAGTATGATATTCTTAGATTATGTGATACTATGTTCAAGAGCGGTGAAGGTGTTACTAAACCTATGTTGAAGTTTGAATAAAATGATGGAAGATTAGTTATATTTTCTTGGTATGAGTAGGATAGTAAATAAGATATGGAAAAATTTTGTTGGGTTTTAACTAATCCTGAAAATGAAACTGATGTATCTATTTTGTTTCTTATTAGTAGTAAATTAAAGTTCTCATCTCTCGAAAATGAAAAGTTTACTTGGATGTCGTTTACGTATATATTTTCGTTTCTTCTGAATATTAGCCAATCGAGTTTATCGATGGCTATATATGAGACTGTTGTTAATAGAAATCTTGTTGATTGTTTGAAACTGCTTAGTTCTCTTATTGTTGTGGTTGAGTAGTCTATTGAGTAGTTTCTAGGTATTAAACTTAGCAGAAGATCATCTTGAGTGTTAAGAGATATAGATATTCCAGATGAAGCAAAATGGTTTACTATACTTCTTACGTCATATAACGACGATACAAGTGAAAGAGCATTACTGAGGTTCTGGTATCCAAATATACCTAAGTATTCGTAGAATGGTATTGCTACAACACCTCGATAGATGTTATTGGTGTAGAAATCGTACCATTTTAAGCTATAATCTATGGAGTTTGCCGAGAATACAGTATTAAGTGATGAGTTTATAGATACTGAGTTGAGTATAGATCTGTTGAGATTGAAGTCTAGTCTATAGGTTATTTTACCATCCATTCTTAGATCTCTTCTTGTGGTGTTTGATATTTCAACAAAATTAAAGTCTTTGAATTCGTATAAAGGTGTTATATAGATGTTCATTATGTTTAGGAGGTTTATCATTGAGATTGATAAGGTATCTGATTCTACTATCTCTTTCCTTTTACCTCTTTCTTTGAATCCTTCAAACAGTAAGTTTAGAGAATATCTATTCCTTTCTAATATTGATGACTTTGATAGTTCTTCTACTATTGGTATTATGTTTGTTTCTGATTGTGAAAATGTTTCAGAATGTCTAAAAGAGTTGTTTAAACTTAGTAGTGAATAATGGAAAGAGGTGTTTAATGATAATGTGTAATTCCAATTTTGGTAGGATGGGTTTACGAAATAGCTTATGTTGTTTGTTGTTGTGTTGTGATTTCTTGCTGAATAACTTGAAGATAAACCCAATGAATTACCTAAATTTATATATGGTATTTTGTATGATATTGTTATTGATGAATCTAGGGTTATATCTTCTATGATGTTTTTTTGTAAGAAGGTGTTTGTTCCTATTGCTACGAGACCATTTTTAGATGATGTTGTTTGTCTATCTGAGAAAGAGTATGATATCAATGGTAGTAAATTAATGTTGTGTTTTGTTGTTAAGGAGTATTTGAAGTTTCTTGATGAGTCGTCGTATAAAAGATATTCTGGTATTGTTGGATCTTGGTATGAATTGTTGTTGATTACTGAGATTAGGTAGTTGAGGTTAAGGTATTTGAAGATGTCCGAGGAGTAGTAATGAGTTATAGAAAATGTGTTTAAGTTTTCCTTTCCACCTGTACCTTTGAAGTTTGGAAATATATTTTCCACTGAAAATGTTAGATAAGGTTTGGATAGTATAGGAAAGTTTGAAATTTTTAGGTCATTATTGTAAAACATAAAAACTGATGAATTTATAGCACTGCTTACCAACCATTCCACGCCACTTAAGTGTATTTCGTTAAACCATATCTCTCCAATGTTTTGTGGTTCTGTAGAATCTTCTTTTACCTTTATACCCAGTTCCAAGGAATTAATATCCCTTATTGATGGGAATCCGTAAATCGTTGGTGTTATTGTATCATAGATATTGTTGTTTAGTATTAGTTTATAATCTTCTTTTATTCTTATTTCTATTCTATTCCATCTGTCTATATTCAATCTGCTTAAGGGTATTGTAAACTCAAAGTAATCTTTATCTTTTGATATAATTCTTATGACTACGTTTTCATCTGAAAAGGTATCTCCTGCTGGTTTTATTGGTTCGTCTAGTTCATTTTTACTAGGTATAAAAACGTACATAACTAGTTTGGAATATATTGAAAAGTTTTCTGAGGAATTAAATTTTATTACTGTTACGCCTTCTCTACCGCCTTGGTAAGGTATGAAGTTTGTGTTTATAGATGAATTTGACAGGTTATATATAATTCTTAGAGAAGCTTCGTCTATCGACTTTGCTTCTGATACAGATAGTCCGCTTGTATTGTGTAAGTAAGAATATTCTTGTAGTCTTTCTTTTTCTTCTTGAGTTTCTGCTTCTATTTTGAAAAATCTATTTCTGAAGTACAAAGGAGAATCGAAAACAGAGATAGAAGTAGATCTTATTTGGTATGGGGTACTTAGTGGGATACTATCTACTTTGTATATAGGGGTTGTTCTAAATTTGAGTTGTATTTCATCTATTATTACTCTTCCTTTAATACCTTCAATTTTTTTTAGGATTATTCTAAACATATAAGCTTTTCTTAAAACGTCTATTTGTAGTGAAGTTAGGTTAGTGATTCTGGCGCTAAATTTCTGCCAGTCTTTACCCTGTATAGTGTTTGAAAATGATATAAAGTTTTCGTTTGTGTCCAATCTTCCGTTTTTGTTGAAGTCTTCTGAATCTATTCTACCGTTTCCTCCACCTTTTCTACCACCCCCTATTTTTGTTATACTATTCATAGTTATTGGGTCGTTGAATTCGAATCCGTCTTGAGATGTTGTAATTTCATAATCTAATACATTGTCACCGTCAATGTCTTCTGAAAAATTCCCTAATTGTAGGTAAAGTAAGAGTTTGTTTGTGTTGTTATCATCGTAGTTATTATCCTGATCGTTGTCCATTTGCAATTTGTAGGAAAGTATTATTTCACTGAGATCCGATAAATCCATTCCTGATGAGCTTAAAGACAGCATTATTCCAACCCAATCACCCCCTGAAAAGTCGTAGTCAAGAACTAGGGAGTGTTGTGATACATTGGGAAAATCCTGTGGATTTAGTCTGCCACCTCCTGCTATGTATGGCCCAGGTTTTTGAGAATATGATAGCAGTTGTTCTGGAGGGGGTGTCCAAGTGTAAGACATAAGTGTAAATGATTCGTTTGCTAGGTATTGTCTGTAATCTTTGTAATAAAGCTTAGCTCTGTTTGTGTAGTAGCATCCAATGTTTGTATCTGGTGATGAGAGGTACCAAGAGTCTTCATCCTTGGTTAGTAATATTGATTTTTTATTACTGTCAAAATCTTCTATTATTGAAGCACCAAAATTGTTTGGGTTAACTAGTGATATAGAGTACTCTATGTCAAAGTAACTTGAGAAGTTTTTGTTATCCTTGGCTAAGATATTTCCTAGATCAACTCTATTTATTATCGATGTTATTATTCCTGTTTCTGCTGGTCGAGTTCCTATCTTAGGGGCACTTATGTTCCCTTGTGATGTCCAGAATACGGTTGATAACTTTAAACTTGTAGACTCGAGTGGTTTGTATTCCGCTATTGTTCCCAACGATATTTTTTGACTTCCTCCAAAAAATGGTTTATATTCGTATGATATTTCGATAATATCTCCTTCGTTTATCAGTCTAGGATCGTTGAATGTTATTCTACCTATAGCATAGATTATGGTGTACTTATCTTTTGGTATTATTACACCGTTTATTTTGACTTCTTCACTGTTTTCTACTATATCAAAGTCTAGTTGATAGCTAATTAATGTTTCGTAGAAATTTACTTTCATCGAGTATGTTGATTCTACAGGGAAAGGGTCTCTTGTTAGTGAGTATATGTTATAGTTTGCGTTGCTTATAAATGGTGTAAGAGAGTTGAATCTTATTATACTTTTGTTTATGTCAATATAATAATCTGATTTTTGGAATTGAATTGGTGCTAGAATTGTTGGATCTGATGTAAAGTATACTGATATCTCGATTTCTCTTGAAAGACTTATTTCTATAGAACCGAGTGAGTAGATGTTTTTTAGTTCGTAAGGTGAGTATCCAATGTTGGCATTGAACAAATATAAGTATTCTTTATTATCGCTTCCTATTCCTTTGTATATGTTACTTGAAAATGTTATAGGTTGTCCTGAATTATGTGTATAGAAAACAGCCAAGAATTTGTTTATCTCAAGATTATTTCTTAGTTCTATTTCGCTAGTAAACCTATCGAACAAGTAATCGTTTCCAGCTACTAGTTTTCTGAAAGGTATTCCGTCTATGTATACGTCTATAGGATCGTTTATGGATACAGATACTAAGACTACTAATGAATTTAGATCGATATTATTATCTGGTAGTTTAAAAAATTTTCTTTTCACAAAATCAATGTCTTTTATTGTTCTTTCTGTTACTCGTTTTGTCCCTGTAAATATTTTTTTGGTTGATATTGTTGTTGACAAAGAGCCTATTGCTTCTATTGAGAAATTATTTTTCTGGCCTACAAATTTTATTCCTTGTGCAGATCTGGATATAGCAGTATAGTTTAAATACTTACTTGGTGTTTTGGAAAACCCTACATCACCAAAAGTTAATTCTCTAACAAAAGGTTTATCATCAACGTATTGATTGGTTGGTTTTTGGTCTTTGATGCTAGTTATTGGTGGTTCTTGCTCTTTGTAAGAGACGTTAAACCTATTTATTGCGCTCTTTTGATCAAATTCTATATCGATATTTACTTTGTTTCCTATTTTGCTTGTTGAGTATATTCTCATGTCTTGGTTTATATTGAAGTTTTCCTTTATAAACGAAGATGGTACTCTTGTGATATCTGGAATTTTCTTTATTGTTCCATACGATATACCAAACAGTACGTTGCCTCTAGCGTAAACCTTGCTTTCAAGCTGATCGATGTCAACTGCTACAATCGGCTTTTGTGTTTTGTAGTATTCTCTTTTTTTTTCTTCTTCCTCTAGTATTACTTCTTTCATGATTTCTTGATCGTAGTTAGTGTTTAACGATATATTGTAGTTTAGGTTGTCTTCTTTAGTTTCTGTTCTATCTTCTTTTTTGCTTAATCTTTCGTCTATAAGATAGTCTAAAAAAACGGGATAGTTCTCAGGAATTTCTTTTTTGAGTACTTCGAGGAATTTTTCTATGTTTGTTATATTTATGTTTGTTTCTATTTCCTGGTTGGTTTGATAATTTGTTGTATTGAGAGTATCTATTGTTTCTACCTCGTTTTCTTGTGAGAATCCTATTAGTATTGCGGATGTTATGATGAATGTATAGAGTAGTAATGTAGGAAATTTAATGTTAAACTTATTGGGCATATAATTAATATAGTTTATTGTATATTTTGTTCTAAACTAAATTCAAACAATAAAATATTTTGATTAATTCTGTTTTGTTTGTTAATAATTTTTGCATGAATGATTTGAGAAGTAAGTACAAGGATCTTATAGAGTTTTACAAAACAAAGAATATAGCTGTTTTGATGGGGGGGCTTTCTTCCGAGCGAGAGGTTTCTATAAGATCTGGTGAGAATGTTTACAATGCTTTGGTTAATATTGGTTTTAAGGTTATTAAGATGGATGTTGATGCCAACATTGCAAGAAAACTTGTTAGAGATAACGTTGATGTTGCGGTTATAATGCTTCATGGTAAATATGGTGAAGATGGTATTATTCAGGGGGTTCTAGAGCTTCTCGGTATACCCTATACGGGTTGTGATGTTTTGACTAGCGCCATTGGTATGAATAAAATTATTACTAAAGAGCTTTTGAGAGCTAACAACATTCCAGTGCCTAGTTATGTGAGGCTTGATCCATCTAATCCTGATAAATCTTTTGAAGATATAATGAATTTAGGGCTTCCTGTTGTTCTTAAACCTATAGACGAAGGTTCTAGTGTTGGTGTTGAGATAATAAGGGAGGAAGATCAACTTAAGGGTAAGTTAAGAAGCTATTTGAGGAGGTATCCTAATTCGTTTGCTGAAAAGGCTATAATAGGTACTGAGATAACTATTGGAGTTATGGGTAAAGGGGACGATATTACTGTTTTACCTATAATGGAGCTTAGACCTAGAAAAGAGTTTTATGATTACGAAGCTAAGTATACAAAAGGTATGACGGATTTTGTTATCCCTGCGGAGATATCTAAGGAGCAGGAGGATAAGGTGATAGAGTATACAAAAAAGGCTTTTAAAGTTTTAGGTTGTAGGGGAGTTGTAAGGTTTGATGCTATTATTTCGAATGATGATGGTATTCCTTATTATCTCGAGGTTAACACAATACCTGGCATGACAGAGACTAGTGATATACCTGCTATGGCAAAGTCCGCAGGTATGTCGTTTGAGGAAGTTGTTCTAAAGATCCTTGAGTATGTTGAGTGGTAACTAGTACCATTCTTTGGCTAATATCTTTTTCTTTAGGAAATCCTTCTCTTTTACAACGAAATTTGATTCGGGTATAGAAGGTTTTAAAAATTCTAATTCACCTACCAGATCTTTATATCCTTTGATTACTGTGGGGGTTATAGGTTTGTTGTTCAGTGTTATTTGTTTGGTTTTTTTATCGAATCTTATTCTTGTTTCGGTTTTTGGTGTAAAAGATATAGAGTATTTATTTCCGTCGTTGTCGGTTAATGTAAATTCAATAGTTAAGTTTCTTTTGCTATTTTTTAAAGAGATGCTGTAATTTTCTGATTCATTTCCGATTTCTGTTTTCATAATCAGATATTCATTGTTGCCGAATTTTAGGGAGGCTTCTAGTTTGTTTAGATCGTTTGGTATGTTTGGTGAGATGATGATTTTGTTTTCGGATAGTTTTGGTTTGAATCCTATAAAGCCTTGGTACCATGCTCTATTTATTTCAGCTACACTCCATGCTTGGGAATAAGTGCCTGAAAGTTTTATTTTTCCGTTTGGTTGAGGTAATGCATCTATAAGTTCGCTTAACGTACCAATGTATCCTTCGTTTATTACTTGGTTCAGAGTGTTTGTAAAGAGTGAGTAGGCAAGGTCCTTATATCCGAACTTTAGTAGCGATAGTATTGTAAAACCAGTATTCCATACCCATACTGTGCCGTTATGATAAGCTGAATCCTTGTGGTATAGTTCCCATTTTTCGTGCCAAGGGTGGAAAAATTCGTCGTTTTGTGAGAGTGAGGCTATCCCGTATGGATATAACAATTCTTTCACTGCGTTTCTTAGTATGTATATTTCTTTTTCTTCTCCTATTATACTTTTGTTAATTGGTACAGTTATGAGCATTAGCATGTTTGGCCTTACTTTGAAATCTTTAAATCCATCTTTTCTTATTCTATCCGCAATTCTTTTGTTTTCATCGTCCCAGAAAAGTTTTAATAAGTTTTCTTTTGCTTTATTGTAGATTTTCTGCCATCGTTCTTTAGCTTTGTTATCCCCCATGTACTCTGACATGAAGATACCAACTTCCAGTGAAGTTATCCATAGTGCCTGGATTTCAACTGCTCTGTTTCCTCTTGGTGACCATGCTTCTTTGCCTTCAATTCTTGCGTCCATCCAGGTATCTGCATCGTCATGTGTGAGTAAACCATACTCGTCAACAAAGTTTTCTATTGCTCCTTCAATTGCAGTCTTTACAGTTTGGTATATTTCTTTTATGAATTCCATATCTCCTGAGTAGTCTATATATTCCATTACTTCTCTTATGAACCAAGGTGTACCGTCTGTCGTGTTATACTGTACAGATGTTTCGCTTGATACTAAGTTTGGTATTCTGCCAAATGTTTTTGATTTTGAAAGTGTTTCTTTTATGTAATATTTATCTATGTTTTCTTTGAGAGTCTGTGATTTTGATATAAGTTCTTCCTTTGAGGAAAAAGATTTACTAAACATGTAAGATGGTATTGTTATAAGGATTTTGTTACTAGATTTTCTCAAACTTATTAGTTTGTTTATATTTTTTATGTCTTGTATTATTTGTTTTAGTAATTCTTCATCTTCTGATATTATTTCTAATGATAAATTTCCTCTATCTTGGTAGTTTGCAAAATTTAGTATTATTTCTTTTGCATCTCTGAAATTACCTTGTACGAGGGTGCATCCTGCAAGCGATATAAAGGTATCTCTACCCCAATTGTTTTTAAACCAGGGTAATCCAGCCCATATACCTTTACCAAATTCTTCCTCAACAAAACCATCACTAGAGTACAATGACCAGTACATTGGTTTATCGATCGTTTCTTTTAGATTCGTTGTAAATTTGCTACCAAGTATTCTCTCTTGTGTTTCTTTCATGTAGTTTCCTATGAATTCTTCTATGTTATGTATCTTTTCACATTCCTTTAATCCTTCTTCATGGTTTGAAGAAAATACAATTAGAAACGATACTTTTTTCACGTCTTCCTTGGTTTGTAGGAGTCCTGAGTTGCCAAAGTTTTGTGATATTTTCACTTCTTTTAGGATATTCGTTGATTCAAGAACTTCTATTTCTTTATCTGAGTAAATTGTAACAAATGAAGGAACGGTTGAAGATTTTACTTTTGTGTTTTCGATGATGATAGAATTTTTATTAACTTGTTTTATAAAAATATCTTTTTTGAACCAATTCAGTAGGGCTACTATGCCAATCTTAGAAGGAATTTTGGATTCCAGTTGTATGATTACATATTGTTTATTCTGTATTATAAACATTCTTTCTAGTGAATCTGAAAACACTGTTTCGATAAAAGAAGGATATAAGTATACTTTTTCTGCATTTCTTCTATCTCTAGGAGTTTGGTTTATTGAAAATACAAAATCTCTGAATATTGTTGTATTCTTTACTTTGTATCCTTCACCTGATATGTAAGAAAACGTTTTATTTTCAAAGTATCCATCCAACCTATCTGTGAATACAAAACTTCTTACTTCTCCTCTTTTTAATTCGACTTTACTAACTTCAAACATATCTGAATACCCAAGTGATATTGATAGAAACATAAAAACTCCTATTATGATATTTCTTTTCATATTCCTCCCCCTGGATTATGATGAATGATATAAGAAGATCCTTTCTAATCTAAATGGTGTTGTGTAGAAAATACTCTTATGATTTTTTATTTGGGAAAATGATAATCTACAAAATTTGTTTTTTAATATAAGCTATGGATGGAAATAGCTTTGGTGCATAATTTTGATAAAAGCTATATCAATAATTTAAACAAGGTATATTTACTATCCTGTAAGATCATCTGATTAACTTCTGGAATATAAGTGTTAAAACTTTTTAAAAACTTTCCCTTAGAATTGTTCACAAAAGCCTTAGTGCAAAAAGGCTCCATTACATAACGGATATACCAAAATGATAATGTTCTAATCGTTCTTAAATAACCTAAAAAAGTTAAAACAGAAAAATAGCAACAGTCCAATTTCTTCCTAAATATCTCTTTTCTCAATTACTTTCCTAGAGAATATTCTGATAAGTTATTTCATAATATTCGCTTTAGTATTCATACTCCGTAACGTCTAAAGAAAAAGTAGTTTTTTGAGGTATAGACCTAATGTTTTTTATGAATTTTGACGTATTCATGTAGGAACTTATATTGTCGGTGTAAGGATATACGTATAGACTAGATTTTTGAAACACTCTCATGTGTTTAGAGATCATTATTTATGTTCTATAACTTCTAAAGAGTAGTAGTTTCTTGTAGTAGTAACTCTTTTTAAGTAGTTATTGAATTTCTTAGCAGGGTTTGTTAAAAATCAAATTTCCTAAGTTCCTTCTCCTATTTATCCTTCTATCTTTCACCTAAGGGTTTCCTAGATAAGCTCTCTTGTAATGTTTCTGTCACATACTTTCTAGATGTAGTAATAATTTCTTGAAGTAATGTAACTTTACATTCCTATACAATCTATTTTGATAAGTTTTCTGAAGTTTCTACTGAGATTTTGATAAAAATTCAATTTCCTAGGTCTTTTTCTTTTTATTCATCTTTACTGAAGTTTGTTCATACAATCTTTATTTGTTGCATTTATATTCTTAATGACTTCTAAAGAAAAGTAGTTTTTGGGACTAATAGCCCTCTTTTGAGAGTTTGTCCAATTTTTTAGAGGTATTTCTGAAAACCTTGATTGAAATAGCAAAAAGTGGTTTTTGGTGTTTATAATATTAGGAAAAATTTTAGGAGAAAAGTATGAAAGAAGTTGTACCTATTGAGAGGATAAGAAATATAGGTATTATTGCGCATATTGATGCAGGTAAAACAACTACTAGTGAAAGGATACTTTTCTATACTGGTAAAATACACAAGATGGGAGAAGTCCACGAGGGTGATGCTGAGATGGATTGGATGATTCAAGAAAAAGAAAGAGGTATTACTATTACTAGTGCTACGACGACTTGTTTTTGGAAAGATCACAGGATAAATCTTATAGATACGCCTGGACACGTGGATTTTACCGTTGAAGTTCAAAGATCTTTGAGAGTGCTAGATGGAGCTGTTACCATACTCGATGGTAGTGAGGGTGTTGAACCGCAATCTGAGACTGTTTGGAGACAAGCTGATGAATACAAGGTTCCAAGGATAATATACGTTAATAAGCTAGATAAAGTTGGTGCTGATTTCTACATGTGTTTGGATTCGATAAAGCATAAGTTAGGTGTGAAACCGTTGCCTTTACAGATTCCTATAGGGCATGAATCGTCTTTTGTAGGTGTTGTTGATCTTGTAGAGATTAGAGGAATATATTGGGATACTGATGAGCTAGGTAAGGAATATAGGATTGGTGATATACCTTCTGATCTAAAAGAAAAAGTGGAAATATATAGAAATAAGCTAATAGAAGCTGTTTGTGAGGAAGATGAAGAACTTTTAGAGTTGTATCTGGAAGGTAAAGAACCAGATATACCTACTATAAAGAAAATGATAAGAAAACTTACAATACAGGCTAAGGCTTTCCCTGTTGTTGCTGGAACGTCTCTAAGAAACAAAGGTATACAGACACTTTTGGATGCTATAGTAGATTATTTACCCAGCCCTCTCGATCTACCTCCAGTGAAAGGATACACCGAAAGTGGTGCTATTGTGGAAAGAAAACCAAATGACAAAGAACCTTTTACTGCACTTGCTTTCAAAGTCATGACTGATCCTTATGTTGGTAAGATTGTTTTTACAAGAATTTACTCTGGAGTACTTAAATCTGGCATGTATGTATATAATTCAACTAAAGATAAGAAAGAGAGGGTTTCTAGGATATTACTCATGCATGCTAACACAAGAGAAGAGATAGATGAAGCAAGTGCTGGTAACGTTGTTGCTTTGGTAGGTTTAAAAGATACAACTACTGGCGATACTTTGATTTTGGAGAATTCCCAAAAAATAGTACTTGAGTCAATAAAGTTCCCAGAACCTGTTATTGCTATTTCTATAGAGCCTAAAACAAAAGAAGACCTCGATAAGCTTTCAAACGTTCTATCTAAGCTTCAAGAGGAAGATCCAACGTTTAAGGTTAAAACCGATACAGAAACAAATCAGACACTTATTATGGGTATGGGTGAACTCCACCTGGAAATAATGGTAGATAGAATGATAAGAGAGTTTAAAGTTCAGGTCAACACTGGTAAACCTCAAGTTGCTTATAGAGAAACTATAGAGTCAAAAGCTAAAGCTGAAGGTAAATATATCAAGCAGACTGGTGGTAGAGGACAGTATGGCCATGTATTCATAGAAATAGAACCTTTACCAAGAGGGAGTGGATTTAAGTTCATCGACAAAATTGTTGGTGGTAGAATACCAAAAGAGTATATACCTGCAGTGGAAGCAGGAGTAAAAGAAGCAATGGAAAGCGGTGTTATTGCAGGATATCCAGTTGTTGATGTACAGGTTACACTTTTTGATGGATCGTATCATGAGGTTGATTCATCTGAGATTGCATTTAAAATTGCCGCTTCTAAAGCTTTCAAGGATGCTATGAAAGAAGCTAATCCAGTTATTCTTGAACCTATAATGAAAATAGATGTTATTACACCAGAAGAATACCTTGGTGATGTTCTAGGTGATCTCAATTCTAGAAGAGCAAAAATAGTAAATATGGATCAAAGAGGTAATACCAGAATCATAACTGCGTACATACCTTTGTCTGAAACGTTTGGGTATACAACTACGTTGAGATCTATTACTCAGGGTAGAGCTAGTTATGTAATGTTTTTTGACAGATATGATGTGTTACCTAGAAACTTGTACAACTTAGTTCCAACAATTAAATCTTCTTCCCAAGAAGAGTAGCTTAAGCCGGCGTAGCTCAGAGGTAGAGCAACTCACTCGTAATGAGTAGGTCGTGGGTTCGAATCCCACCGCCGGCTAGTACCTATAACTTTTTATTCTTCTCATCTCAAGTTCTATGTCTTTTTTCTTCATATCTTCTCTCTTGTCGTATTCTTTTTTACCCTTACAGATACCTATTTCTACTTTACACAGTTTATTGTTTTTTATGTAAACTTTAAGTGGTATTAAAGTAAAACCTTTTCTATTAACCTGCCCAGATATTTTGTCTATTTCTTTTCTGTGTAGAAGTAATTTCCTTTTTCTATATGGATCTGGTCTAAATATACTTGATGAATGATAAGGTGCTATGTGCATGTTATGGACAAAAATCTCACCATTTTCTATTAAACAAAATGCATCGTCAATGTTTACATTGTGTTCTCTCACGGATTTTATTTCACTACCCTTTAGTTCTATTCCTGCTTCATACGTATCATATATTTCATAATTCTTTTTGGCTTTTCTGTTTGTTGAAACAATTTCTATTGCCATACCCTAAAAGTATAAAACCATTGTGTGTATTCTTTCGAGAAATTTTTCGAAGGTAATTTGTAAAATAAAACCCCTTCCAAAGAGTTTTCATATTCACTAACCATAATATTTCAAAAATATTACTTCTAAATCATTAAAAAGTACTCTGTTAAAAAATTCAATTCCTTAATTATCTTCAAATCTCACATTCTTTCATAGTCCATCTTGATAAGTTCCCTTATGATGTTTATGTTTAATAACTTCCTAGAAATAATTTCTTGAATTGATCCCCTTAGTAGGTTCACCATAAATTTATAATGCCTATTTCATTTACAAAGTTATTTAAAAAAACCCTTGATTAATAAACTTCTAAAAACGGTAAGTTTCTTTAAATGATGATCCTGGAATCATCTATAACCTCTGTAGATTTTGAAATAATACTACTTTTTAAAAGCAAAATATACGTAAAAGAATATATAAAGAGGGTAGGTAGGTAACATATCCTGTTAAGACAAGTTTTTACAGTACTTTTTTTCTATAACTTATAAGGCAGTTTTCTTTGAGCGACGGACTCTTTTTAAGAGTTCATCTAACTTCCTAGTTGGATCTTTCCCCTTGTGATATTTCCTTTAATTTAGTTTTTCTTCATATGCTCAACTACAGTTGTTTTTGTTGCTATTTTGGGGGAATGTAATACGAAATTTTTGTGAATTTCTCCCAAAGAGAATCAGGTATTAATGGAATGGCTAATATTTATGGAAGTATGTTTCAAGAGTTAATAGAAATGATATAAATACACTTTTGAACAGTTTTAAATAGGAAATTGTTCCGGAATATCCTTATTTTGTTCAATAATTTTTTAAAGATGTTAGTTTTTTATAGTAATAGGACTTTTAGGATTTATTAAACTTCCTAAGATATATTTTGGATGCCATTTAAATGGAAAAATAATATTTTTTGAAACATCTTTACTTACTTAGATAATTGCCTTTATTATGTATTTTCTATATATAATTTCCAAAACGTGTAGTTTCTTTGGGGAACATACTTTTTTAAGAAGTTATATAATTTCTTAGATACGTTCTGAAAACTTTTAAGTAGTATAATGATATTTTTGACACATCTTCTTTGGAATTTTGAAATTTTGATTTTTTCTTAGATAAAATTAAGTATACCAGGAGATTTTATGATTTTAATGCTTTTTATTGCATTAATTGTTTTTTTTCTGGGATATTTTTTGTATGCTAATTATATAAGTAAGGTTTTAGGTGTTGATGAGAAGAATCCTGTTCCTTCTGTAACCAAGAATGATGGAATTGATTATGTTCCTACTAATAAGTTTGTTTTGTTTGGTCACCATTTTGCGTCTATTGCTGGAGCAGGTCCTATACTCGGTCCAATTATTGCATTAAGTATGTATGGTTGGGGACCTGTTTTGCTTTGGGTTTTAGTAGGTGGAGTTTTTATTGGTGCTGTGCACGATTTTTCTTCCATGGTAATTTCAGTTAAAAATGAAGGTAGATCGATATTTGATATATCTAGAGATGTATTAGGAAAGTTTTCTAGTATGTTTATGTTGATTTTTGTTTTCTTAGCTTTGGTTATAGTTGTTGCTGTTTTTTCCGCTTATACTGCTATTACTTTTGTTAGTGAACCGAGGATTGTTATTCCTACTTTTTTTATACTTTTGTCCTCTTTATTGTTGAGTTTTTTAATTTATAAGTTAAGAATCTCTTTGTTTTTGTCAACGCTTATAGGACTTTTTATAATTGGTTTTAGTGTTATCTTGTCGTTTGGTTTTAATATTTCCGTTGTATTACCTTTTGATCAGAAGACTTCAGTAGGGATATGGATTATTGTTTTGCTTTTTTATTCTTACATTGCATCCATACTTCCAGTTAACCTGGTTTTACAACCAAGAGATTATCTGAATTCTTACCTATTGTTTATAGGTATTTTGTTTGGTTTTATTGGTGTTTTGTTTTTTGGTTTTTTTGGTAATATTAATATAAAGGTACCTTTTTTTGAGATCTCAGAAGTTGCCAGAGATCCTGTAACTGGTCTTGTTGAACCTATTTGGCCTATATTATTTATAACTGTTGCTTGTGGTGCTATTTCTGGTTTTCATTCTTTAATTGCATCTGGTACTAGTTCAAAACAAATTTCTAACGAGAAAGATACGAAATTTGTTGGTTATGGTGGTATGATTGTTGAAAGTATGTTAGCTGTCATTGTTATAATATCTACTGTTTTTTTCTTACAGTTTAGTGATTTAGTTGAACTTGTTAAAAGCGGTAAATCAGTATCCGCTTTTGGTAAAGGGTTTGGCGATTTAGTTAGTTTTTTACTAGGTAGCTGGGGAATGGCTTTTGCTATACTAATGATAAATGGTTTTATGTTGACTACGTTGGATACTGCTACTAGGATATCAAGGTTTGTTTCAGAGGAAATTTTTAATTCTATTTTTAATAGAATGATCAGTAAGTATATTTCTACTTTTTTTATAGTTGTTTTTTCGGGGTATTTAGCATTAAGTGGTACATATGTTAATATATGGAAAATGTTTGGTACAGCCAACCAATTAGTAGCTGCACTGGCTTTGGTGATAATAAGTATTTACCTTTTCAAAAAAGGTATCAACAACCTTTTTGTCTTAATACCAGCTATTTTTATGGTCACTACAACGTTGGGATCTCTTGTGTTTTATATTTATAAGTATGCTTTTGTTTCGTTTAATATAACTTTTTTGGTAATAAGTTTGGTATTGTTTTCCGTTTCGATGATTAGTTATATATCGATTATAGTGTCATTTTACTCTAGAAAACCAGTGTAATATTTCTGTTTCATAACTTCTTAAGCAATAATATCTTATCAAAGCGAGGTCTTACTTAAAGCTTATTCGTATAAATGCCTTTGCAGTTTGCTTTTGTTTTACAACCCTAAAAAGGGTAATTTTTTAAATTCATTCCTCTAAAAGTTTTATTAAATCTGGAACCCATACTCCTCCTTGAAACCTATTTAGAAAGATAATCTTATTACGATACTTCTGTCTTTTAGGTTTTCTAAGGAGTGGTTGTCCTTTGAATTATTCTACTAGGATTTTCCTATA
>JBKBIJ010000013.1:0-18599 GCA_046299455.1 Brevinematia bacterium
GATTGTATATATAGGGGCCTCAGGAGTAAAGGTATACTCAGACTATGAAGATATAGCAAATGCAACGATTGTGTTCTCTGACCATAGCATAGCTAATATAACAGCTAGCAGAGCAACAGAAAGCAAGAAAAGAATACTTCAGATTTCACAAGAAGGAGCATTCATAGAATTAGATTACTCAATGCAGGATATAACAATATACAGACAGGCTTCTCTTGAATATATACTAAATAAAGGAGAAATAAAGTACATCCAAGAAGGAGTAATAGAGAAAGTTTTCGTAAAGAAAGAAGATGCTCTAAAACAAGAACAAAAACATTTTATAAATTGTATCCTCGGTAAGGAGAAACCCCTTTTCGAAAATGAATTAGACCTAAGAACTCATACCATAGCCAAAAAGATAATGGATATAATATATTCTCAATGGAAAACAAATTTTTCTATGTATCCACATGAGAAAATATAGCTTTATATCTTTCTCAGAAGAAGAAACTAAAAAAATAGCAAGAAAGCTTGCAGAAAAGATAAGACAAGGAGATGTAGTGATATTATCTGGTGAATTTGGGAGCGGTAAAACAGTATTTTCAAAAGGTCTTTGTTCATACTTCTCTGTTGAAGAAAGTGAAGTATCCAGTCCATCATTCACATTGTTAAACATATACCAAGGAACTATAAAAATCTACCACTTGGACCTATACAGAATAGAAAAATTAGATGAAACAGATTACCAAATGTTTCAAGAATACATCGAAGACGAAAAAGCAGTAAAACTAATCGAATGGAACAAGATGAATATAGAAATACCTTTCAAAACGTTCAAAGTAGAAATAAAGCATATAAACGAAAATACGAGAGAAATAATAATAGAAGAATAGAGGGATCCCCCTCTAGAAACTTATTCTTTAAATTTAGATAAATCTAAAACACTATTATATCCATCGAAACCATCAGGCTGAATATTCTTATTGAAAGGATCCTCGATCCACGTCATATCAGTTTGGTTGTTAAAATCCTTATCAAGGGGATTTTTGTGAAATACCACAAACTTGTATATAAAATCGCCTAATCTCACATCTTCTAACCTAAGCTTCCATAAGTCACCACCTGCCTTTTTCATCAAACTTTCAGCAGGATTCCAACTGTTCATAGTACCACCAATAGCTAAAGCATAAATAGGTTTAGTTGAAAGATTATTTTGTTTCTCAAGATAAAGGTTAACCCTAGCTTCAGCTTGTTTTTTCTTCATCCCCTTCAAAGAGGGATCTTGTGCTTCCTTTTTCACTTTCTCAACCATCTCATCAACATATTTCTTAAGATCACTAACCTTAATGGAAAACTCAAGAGTACCTTTTCTACCTTTTACCTCAATAAGCTTAACACTCGCACTACCTGTATCATATTCCTTAGAAAAAGCTAAACTAAAATAAACACTCACTGCCATAATAGAAATAACAGCAATAACCCTCTTCATACAAAACCTCCTATTGAGAAATTCTAAAAATGAATCCTCTTACTTTCAATAAATTTAAAAAATTTTAAAAAACCTTCTTTCCATTCTTTTATCAACCTATATCTATACTTTTGCTCAAAAAGCTGATTTTAGGAATTTCTAAACACCTTGAATTGTAACTCTATATGAGACTACACCAAAAATATGCTTACACTTTTCTTTTCAGACACATTTTGTATATAACTAAAAACCTCACCTACCCTAAAAGTAAAAAACATTTTACCCCTTTATTAAACGTTCAAACTCAACAAAAACAAGAGTACAAACTCATCATGGTATTCTAAAAATGTCACATTTAAGTCCATCTATCCCAAAGCTAGAAGATACATATCTTACAACCAAACATTACCTTATACTCTCCTTATCCACAAAAAGGCCCCAAGTCCACTATTCCAAATAAATTACCTTTCATAAGAATGTACTAAAAACATTAACTCTCTAAGGGTACTTGAAGACATCGTTTAGGAAATTAAATATATACTTAAAAAAAGAACTTTACATAAGCAAGTACCTACTAAAACCAAACTTAAAATTTTAGCAGTTTAGAATTACAGAAATTACTTGTTTCTGACACCTTCCTACCAAGCCTATTCTAGGTCTTATTCCGGTAAAATGAGAATGCTTCAAAAATGTTACTCTCCTACCTTAGAAGTTTCTGAAAATACCTCTAAGAAATTGGATAGCCACTTAAAAAGTCCATCGTTCATGTAATCCAACTTTCTCTAGAAGTTATGGACAGTGTTTAGAAAATATTACTTCCCACCTAATTGTATGCAAAAATGTATCTAATAAACTCAATAAGCCTTAAAAAAGATCGTTGTCAAAAAAACTACTATCCCTTCAGAAGTTATAAAACAGAAATACCATAACTGCAATTTCCCTAAATAACTTATTAGGAGAAATAACAAAGAAATAAATCACAAAAATCAGATAACACCTTAAAAAGTTACCTCTTATCCAAAAAAATTATCTTTCTTAAGAAGTTATAGTAATCTCCCAGATAGATTTCAGAAAGGAAGCAGAGAAAAACAGCCTAAGGAAATTGAATTCCTAAAACACCCCATCCAAATAATTCGTAAAGATAAACTTGAAAAAAAGAACCTAAGAAATTGTGTCTTTTACACAACATCACCTTTTAGATATAGCTAATTCTTCTCAAATATAAGAAATATAATCGATCAAAAACGTTATTTTGATTTAAAACTCTCAAAAAATCTCACTAAGAAACTCTATATCCACCTAAAAAACTCATACAGCTAAAAAGAAAATACCATCCTTAAGAAATTATCAAACTTAAAATACCATTACAAGAGCACCTATATATACTTCTTCTAAAGGTCTTTACAATATCCTTTTTACTTGGAAATTTTTAATACTACTTATGGGCCGTGGAGGGTGTCTCCTAGTTCAGTAATATATAAAAAAAGATTTTGCTACAAAAATTAATAAAATGACTATATAAACTCTTAAAAACTTCTTCCCCTTAAAGGAACTACATTTCTTAGAAATTTATGGGGAAAAGTAAAGATTACCTAGATAAGCTTTAGAAAGGAATACGAGGGAAAATAACTCAAAAAATTGGAGTTCTGGCATGCCAATAACTTAAGAAAGTATTTCGAAAATCTAATCTCGAAACATATCAACCTCATTAACAGAAAACTCTTAATACTATCACTCAAAGAAACTACCTACCTTAAAAATTATCTCAAAAAAATATCATAATAAAAGTAACTGTACTAATAGCACATATTCTCCTTTGCTTGGTTATATATCTTTCGATCTCAGAATATGGTATTTCCCAAAACTTATAAAAGCTTGAAAGTTTAAGTCTCCTTAGAGTGTGAAAATATCTTTAAAATTTATAGAAACTTCTAAATCACATCACTCCTAGATCTTATCATTACTAGGAAGTTATGGAAAAGAAATAACATAATCTATATGAATAAGTTCTTAGAATGAACTTAGGTAAAAAACATAGTAAACTTAATTTTTTACTTAACCTCATCCTTTCTAGGTGTAACTTGTTGATATCCGATTAATTAGAAGAAGATGCTTAAAAATATTACTTTCTCTTAAAGTTATACAAAAACAAATCTAAGAAATTTGATGATCTCTTAAAAAGGACTTGTAGCATTTAAGAAAATGCTACTTTTAAGAAGTTATGGTACAGAAATACCCTATAAGAGTACTTGTATGAATAATTTGTAATGGGTATAAGGTTCCCTAAGTTTACGGAAAAATCCTAGTAGAATCAATTAAAAAAACTACTGTTCTCTAGAAGTTAAGAGACAGAAATATCGTAACAAAAGTATCCGTTTAAAAGTAAGTTTCAAGAATTAATATTCTAAACTTAATAAAGCTCTTAGAGGAATAAATTACCTTTTTAGGAGTTTTAGAAAAAAGTATACTATAACTTATCTAAGTAAGTTGAGAGAATGAAAGGAAGAAAAATATCATTTTCGATATAGCTTTTGGGTATTTTGATACTGATAGAGAAATCTTTAACAATTTTGATTAAATTTTAGTTGATAACTATGATAGTTTACGTCGGAATGAGTGGGGGTGTTGATAGCAGTGTAGCAGCCCTTCTTTTGAAAGATAAAGGATACGATGTTAGGGGTATAACTTTAGTGCTTTCCGGAGTTGAAGGTGAAAGAAAGTGTTGTTCTTTAGATGAAGTAAAATATGCTGAGTATGTTTGTAAATACTTAGGAATACAACATGATATTGTGAATGTACAAAATTTATTTAGAGCCAAGATAATAAATCCATTTCTAAAAGAGTACCTCGAAGGTAAAACGCCTAACGCTTGTGTAAATTGCAACTTTTATTTTAAGTTTGGCTATCTACTAGAGTATTCTCTATCGAACGGAGCAGACATGATTGCAACAGGTCACTATGCTAAAATAGAGAAAATCGATAATACCTTTGTTCTTAAAGAAGCAAAAGATAAATCAAAAGATCAATCGTATTTCTTAGCACGACTAAACAAATTCCAATTATCAAAAACCATATTTCCTTTATCAGATCTGACTAAAGAAGAAGTAAAGTATATAGCTAAAGAATCGAAATTACCTTTAAAACCATCGCTAAAAGAAAGCCAAGATTTATGTTTTGTCCCAGGTGACGATATAAACAAATTCTTGATTGAAAACGGCATAGAAGCAAAAGAAGGACATATAATTGATACAACAGGAAAACTTTTGGGATTTCATAAAGGGGTATACTTTTACACTATTGGTCAAAGAAAAGGGTTAAATATACACTTAGGCAAAAAATTCTATGTTAGGTACAAAGACGTAAGAAACAATACTATTGTCGTTTCGGAAGATCCGTATTTTAGTGGACTAGTTGGCACAAAGTTGAATTGGATATTCAATAAATCTCAAGAAAACGGCTATTTTTTAGTAAAGGTTAGGTATAGAAGTAGTGGTGAAATGAGTTATGTTGAGTTTCTTGAAGATGGAGCCGTAAAAATCAAATTCAAAAAAAAACAAGCAGGTGTAACACCGGGTCAGCTTGCAGTGATATATTGTGGAGATATCGTTGCTGGTAGTGCTTTCATAAAAGAAGCCATAGATTAGCTTGGAATCAATCTTTCATCTCATTCATAATTTATTTATGAAGTACGTTATAGCAGTAATAAGACCTGAGAAGCTTGATGAAGTTAAAGAAGCTCTGAGAGCCGTGGATGTCTCTAGAATGACTGTAACTGAAGTTCAAGGATATGGAAGACAAAGAGGTTACCTTGATGAAGTCCTAGGAATGGATAAAGGTATAAGATTTGTAAGGAAAATAAAATTGGAAATAGCAGTAAATGATGAATTTCTAGAACCTACAATAAAAACTATTTTGAGAGTTGCTAGAACAGATGGTGGAAGAGTCGGAGACGGAAAAATATTTATACTACCTCTTGAAAATGTAATAAGAATAAGTACAGGTGAAGAAGGTAGAGAAGCTATATGAAAATGGTATTCTCGAATGAAAAAAATAATATCATTGGTAATAAAATCTTTATATCAGATCCAAACGATTTTAAACATCTAAAGAAAGTCCAAAGAATAAAAATAGGCGAGAAACTACTGTTCTTCGATACAGAGAGAAAAATTGAATTCACTTGTAGAGTGATCGGTTTCCAAAGAAACACTATAGTACTTGATATGTTAGATAGCAAACATATTAATAAGAGCAAACCAGAAATATTCGTAATTCAAGCTATCATTCAAAAAAGGGCATTCGAAGATGAAGTTAACAGGCTATCAGAGCTAGGAGTAGATTTCTTACAACCTATAGTATCAAAACACTCACAAAATTTCTCATTTGACGAAAAATACCTTGAAAGATTAAAGAAAATATCACTAGAAGGAGCAAAAACAGTCGGTAATCCTTTCCCTTTAGAAGTACTAAATCCAATAAGTATAACAAAAAACTTCAATGATTTTAGAAAACTAATTAACAATTTCGAAGGGAAAACAAAACTATTACTTTTCACAAACAGAGTTATAAACGGTATTTCTTTCAATCTACTAGAGATATTAAGAGAACTTGAAGGAAGTGATAGAATAGCTATATGTGTTGGCAGTGAAGGTGGTTTTACAGAATACGAAGAAAACGAAATATCATCAATGGGATTCTTACCAGTTAACCTAGGCAAAGACATACTCCTAAGATCGGATACAGTTTGTATTGGTGTTTCGTTCGTACTAAGGTTGCTAAGATTTAGTCTTTCATAATATTATGAGATGTATTATTTTTTTGATAAAAACACTTTGATAATACATAAAGTTTTTCAAAAAGTATGAAAATTATTTATGGGTAAGGAAATAGATATTCAAGAAATAGTTGACTTACTTTCTTACGAATCTGGTAGATTGGATGAGATATATTTGAAAGTTCTATTATTCTTTGCTAAGGTAACAGATTCCGATATAGCAAGTCTATACATTCCTGACAATATTTCACAAAAAGGCCTAGAACTCAAATGTTATATTATCAAAGAAAAGGACAATTTTAGACCAATTAAGAAAGAGAATTACTATCTACCTTTTAACGAAGGAATAGTAGGTTGGGTATACAGGAATAGATCAGTATACGTTACCAATAATACAAAATCCGATAGCTTCTACATACCACTTGAAGTTAGAAAAGGTTCCAATATTGCTATACCAATCATATCTAAAGATGGTCAAATCCTATGTATCATAAACTTAGAAGATTCAAAAGAAAATAAGTATACAGAAGAAGATATCAAAAGTATAAACTTCATAATACCAATAGTGTCAACAATTATTAGTCACCATAAAATTATAGAAAAGGCAAATTATGAAAACAAAATGTTCAAGTTGTTATACTCAATAAACAGGATTTCTGAGGGTTTTGAAGATTTGGATGAAATGTTTAATAAGCTTGCCAACTTCCTTGTCTCCGAACTTAATGTATATAGAGGAATGATTTTCCTCATCGACGAAGAAAGTAAGAACTTAAAAATTGTAAAAAGTATAGGCTTAACAGATGAAGAAGCAAACAGAGGAGTCTATAACATAGGAGAAGGCATAGTAGGAACTGTAGCCCTAACAAAAACAAAGATATCAGTTACAAACATATGGGAAGATAAGAGATTTATGAATAAAACCAGAGCAAGAAGATCAAAAAGTAAAAAGATCTCTTTTTTCGCAAACCCAATAATATACAAAGATAGTGTTTTGGGTGTAATAGCTACAGAAAAAGAATTTTTAAGCTTATCCGACTTTGAAATAACAGAAAGAATAATGGAGGAAATTTCTCAAACAATAGCAGTATCCGTATGGAAATATACAAAACTTAGAGAAGAAAAAGAAAAACTAATGAATGAAAATATTCTTCTTAGAGAACAGTTACACAAAACTTACAGCATTGGCGGAATAGTAGTTGGAAAATCTGAGAAAATGATAAAAATACTTGATATAATAAATTCTATTGCAAAAACCAATTCTACAGTTTTAATAGAAGGTGAATCCGGTACAGGTAAAGAATTAATAGCCAAAGCTATTCACTATGAAAGTAATAGAAAAGATGGTCCATTTATAGCAATAAATTGCGCTGCCATACCAGAAACATTGTTAGAAAGTGAACTTTTCGGATATAAAAAAGGATCATTTACTGGTGCTATCAGCGATAAAAAAGGCAAGATATTACTATCTGACGGAGGAACACTGTTCTTGGATGAAATAGGAGATATGCCATTAAACCTCCAAGCAAAACTTTTAAGAGTTTTACAGAATAAAGAAGTAGAACCAATAGGAGGAACACCAGTAAAAGTTAACATGAGAGTTATTGCAGCAACTAATAAAAACCTTGAAGAATTAGTTTCTCAAGGTAAATTTCGTTCAGATTTATACTATAGACTAAACGTCATAAAAATAGAATTGCCACCATTGAGAGAAAGAATACAAGATATACCATTACTCGTCGACTTTTTCATCAAAAAGTTTTCAGAAGAACATTCAAAGAAAATAAAATATGTTGATAGCAAAGTGATAGACCTACTTATGCTCTACGATTGGCCAGGAAATATAAGGGAACTTGAAAACGTTATAGAAAGAATGGTCCTATTTTCCCAAAATGGAACAATAACTGATGATTTACTACCTAAATATGTGAAAGAAACAAAAAAACCCAAGCTCAGCTATGAAGACGAAATAAGAGAAATCGTAGCAAATTACATTTATAAAATCGATATTTCCAAAGAAAATAACCTATACGATAAAATGATATCCCCATTAGTCAGAACATTAATAAACCTAGTCATGACTAAATCCAAAAATAAAAAAACTAAAGCTTCTAAAATTCTGGGAATAAATAGAACTACCCTATTATCCTATATAAGAAAATACAATATTGATTAAATTTTAGTCATCTAGTATATAGAATGACTAAAATTTAATCAAAAAATTTTTAAAAAAGCTAGTATTTACTGAAAAACAGATAGTTACCAAAACTTCGTTATATAAAGCATTTCAGAGTGTTTTTAATCATTGTCAAGAGATTTTGGCATTTCTATTGCTAATAAATATACAAAAAAGGAGGAATATATGAAGACATCCAAGAGGTTCTTCAAGTTGATTGTAGCTTTTAGTGTGTTCATGTGCTTTAGCATGTTTGCCATGGCTGATGACGTTTCAAACATTGATACTGGTGATACATCGTGGATGATAGTTGCAACTGCATTGGTTATGCTCATGACTGTACCAGGTCTAGCTCTATTCTATGGAGGTATGACCAAGAAGAAAAGTGTTTTAAATACTATACTCATGTCTTTTGTAGCTTTTGCCTTGACTACCGTTATTTGGGTATTGTACGGGTATAGTCTAGCGTTTAGTGGTGATATTGGTGGTGTGATTGGCGACCTATCCAAGTTTCTTATACCGGTTAAGGGTAATGTTGTTGGTTCTATCCCGGAGTATATATTTATCGTTTTTCAGCTTACTTTCGCTGCAATTACAGTTGCACTAATAAGTGGTGGTGTTATAGAGAGGATGAAATTTTACTCTTGGTTTATTTTTACGATATTATGGGTTTCTATTGTTTATGTACCGATTGCACACTGGGTATGGGGCAATGGATTTTTGATGAATCTTGGAGCACTTGATTTTGCTGGAGGTACAGTAGTTCATATAAATGCTGGTATTTCAGCACTCGCACTCGTATTATTGCTAGGCAAGAGAAATGAACCTATTCTTATTCCTCATAACGTTATTCTTACTATGATAGGAGCAGCTTTGCTATGGTTTGGTTGGTTTGGTTTTAATGCTGGATCAGCGCTAGGTGCTAACGAATTAGCTTCTATAGCATTTCTTAACACGATATTAGCAACTTCAATCTCAGCAGTAACATGGATGATGATTGAAAGTATATTTCTAAACAAATCAACAGCAGTGGGATTTGCTTCAGGAATAGTTTCAGGATTAGTTGCAATAACACCTGCTGCAGGTTTTGTTAACGTTTCAGGAAGTATAATCATAGGAATAGTTGCAGGAATTTTACCGTTTTTTGTAATAACATACATTAAACCTTTGCTAGGTTACGACGACTCACTAGATGTATTTGGAATTCACGGTATTGCTGGAATCGCAGGATCTATTTTGACAGGTATATTTGCTGATCCAAAAATTAATTCAGCAGGTGTAGGTTTAATATACGGTAACTATAATCAAGTTTTTATACAGATCATTGCTGTTGCGGTTGTCATAATATACTCATTTATAGCAACCTTAGTTATATCTATCGTGGTAAAGTATATAAATGGCCTCAGAGTTGATAAGAATTCTGAAGTAGTTGGAATCGACCAAATAGAACATGGAGAGAAAGCTTATAACCTGCACATATAGTTTTGTGTGGGTTATTTATAAAATTTTTTAGGAGGAATTTATGAAAAAAGTTGAAGCTATTATAAGACCTTTTAAGCTGAATGATGTAACTAGTTCTTTGGTGAGAATAGGTGTATCTGGAATAACGATATCTGAAGTCGAAGGGTTTGGACAGCAAAGAGGTTTCGTCGAAACGTATAGAGGCAGTAAATACGATGTAAGATTTTTACCTAAAATCAAATTGGAAATAGTTGTAAAAGACGAAATTGTTGAAGACGTTGTTAAAACAATAATTGAGAACTCAAAAACTGGAGAAATAGGAGATGGTAAAATTTTCGTCTACGATATAGATAAAGCATACAGAATAAGAACAGGAGAAAGTGGTGATAAAGTGGTATGAAATTTAACAACTTGATATCACTTTTAACTTCGTTATAAAATTTTTATTTAAGGAGGATCTTATGTTTAAAGAAAAATCCGAAGCTTTAAAGTTCATCAAAGATCAGGGTATTGAGATAGTCGATCTAAGATTTATGGACTTCCCTGGTCTTTGGCAACATTTTTCTGTACCCTCTAATGCAATTGATGAAGAGGTATTTGAGAAGGGATTAGGTTTCGATGGATCTTCGATAAGAGGGTGGCAAAGTATAAACGAAAGCGACATGATTCTCACGCCTGATCCCACTTCAGCTTTCCTTGATCCATTTTCCGAACACAAAACACTAGTTTTCATATGCGATATAAAAGATCCAATAACTGGCAAAGATTACACTAGGGATCCTAGACATATTGCTAAGAAAGCAGAAGCTTATCTTAGATCAACAGGAATAGGAGATAGTGCTTATTTTGGTCCTGAACTTGAGTTTTTTGTTTTTGATAAAGCTTATTTTGATCAAACATCCAGTTCAGGCTACTACTTCATTGATTCAGACGAAGCTATATGGAATAGTGGCAACGAAAGAAATATAGATGGTAGTTTTAACAGAGGTTACAAAATAAGACATAAAGAAGGATATTTCCCGGTACCTCCACATGATTCTTTACAAGATCTTAGAAGTGAAGCAGTTCTAATACTTCAAAAATACATGCACATCGAAATTGAGACACACCATCATGAAGTTGCCACAGCTGGACAATGTGAAATTGATTTTAGGTTTGACACTCTAACAAAAAGCGCAGATAATGTACTCAAAGTTAAATATGTTTTAAAGAATGTTGCATGGAAGAGAGGTAAAACTGTCACCTTCATGCCCAAGCCTATCTTTGGTGACAATGGTACTGGTATGCATACACACCAGAGTATATGGAAAGATGGTAAGAACATCTTTGCTGGTGACAAATATGCTGGCCTTTCGCAAGAAGCTTTGTGGTATATTGGTGGTTTACTTAAGCATGCAAAAGCAATAGCAGCTTTTGCTAATCCATCAACAAATTCTTATAAAAGGCTTGTTCCAGGATTCGAAGCACCGATCAATCTAGCTTATTCTGCCAGGAACAGGAGTGCAGCTGTAAGAATACCAATGTATTCAACCTCGCCAAAAGCTAAAAGATTGGAGTACAGACCACCTGATGCAGTAGCAAACCCTTATCTAGCATTTGCAGCTATGTTAATGGCAGGAATCGATGGAATCAAAAATAGAATAGACCCAGGTGAACCAATCGATAAGAACATATACGATCTACCACCAGAAGAAAGAGCCAAAATACCTCAATACGCTGGTTCTCTCGAAGAAGCTTTGAAAGCATTAGAAGAAGACCACGAATTTCTACTACAAGGTGATGTATTCACAAAAGATGTTATAGAAACGTGGATAGAATATAAATATAACGTTGAAGTTAAAGCAGTCGCTCAAAGACCACATCCTTACGAATTTGTACTATACTTTGACGCTTAAACATAAGGGGACCTATGTCCCCTTAACTTTTATTTTTTCTCATCATCTACTACCTTATAATCTGTATCGACGACTTTTTCTTCCTTATCTCCTTGGCTAGATGAAGAGCTTCCACTAGAAGTTGCTGATTGTGAAGTTGGGCTTGCATTTTTGTATAGCTCTTGGCTTATCCTATAAGTTATATTTGTAACTTCCTCCATTCCTCTTCTTATAGCATTAGCATCATCAGTATTTATAACATCTTTTAGATTATTTATAGCTCTCTCCAAATCTAACCTATCTTGTTGTGTCATTTTATCCCCTTGCTCTTTAAGAAGTTTCTCCGATGAATATACAATACCATCCGCTTGGTTTCTAAGCTCGATAAGTTCTTTTCTTTTCTTATCTTCTTCAGCGTGTTTTTGTGCCTCCTCTACCATTCTCTTAATTTCCTCTTCAGTCAAGTTAGTTGAGTTTGTTATTCTTATACTTTGCTCTTTGTTAGTTCCTAAGTCTTTAGCATAAACAGTTAATATTCCGTTAGCATCAATATCAAAAGTTACTTCGATCTGTGGTACACCTCTAGGTGCTGGCGGAATTCCATACAATTCAAATCTACCCAAGCTTCTATTCTGTGAAGCTAGTGGTCTTTCACCTTGTAGTACATGTATTGTTACCGCAGTTTGGTTATCCTCTGCAGTTGTGAATATTTGAGACTTTCTTACAGGTATCGTTGTGTTTCTCGGTATTATTACAGTCATAACACCACCTAACGTCTCAACACCAAGCGAAAGTGGTGTAACATCAAGAAGAAGTATATCCTTAACTTCTCCTTTAAGTATACCTGCTTGTATAGCAGCTCCTACAGCAACAACTTCATCAGGATTTACTGACTTATTTGGCTCTTTCTTAAAGAAATCTTTTACGAGACTCTGGATTAACGGTATCCTTGTGGAACCACCAACAAGTATAACTTCATCTATATCGTTTATAGTCAATCCCGCATCTCTTAGAGCATCTTCACACGGTTTTAGAGTTTTTTCTGCTAAATCTCTTATCAGCGATTCAAATTTAGCTCTTGTAAGTGTCTTTATTAAGTTCTTAGGTGTACCGTTAACTACAGCAATAAATGGTAAGTTAATTTCAGTTTCCATCTTTGAAGACAATTCTATCTTAGCTTTTTCAGCTGCTTCTTTTATCCTCTGCAGCGCAATTCTATCTTGAGACAAATCAACTCCCGTTTCCTTCTTAAATTCATCTATAAGCCAGTCCATTATTCTTCTATCAAAGTCATCTCCTCCCAAATGAGTATCGCCATTCGTAGATTTTACTTCAAACACACCTTCTCCTATCTCAAGAATAGATATGTCAAACGTTCCACCACCTAGATCATATACAGCTATTTTCAATTCTTTACCTCTTTTAGTAACCTCTTTGTCCAGCCCGTAAGCTAGAGCTGCAGCTGTTGGTTCATTAAGAATCCTCTCAACCTTCAAACCAGCAATAATACCAGCATTTTTTGTTGCTTGCCTTTGTGCATCATTAAAGTAAGCTGGAACCGTAATAACCGCCTTCTCGACTTTTTCACCTAAGTAATCCTCAGCCGCCGCTTTTAACTTCATCAGTATTCTAGCAGAAATCTCCTCTGGCGAAAATTCCCCAGCAATAGTTTGTACCCTTACGCTATCACCATAAGGTTTTACTTTGTATGGTACTCTTCTCCTCTCCTCTTCAGTTTCCTCGTATCTTCTTCCCATGAACCTTTTTATTGAGTATATAGTGTTTTCAGGATTTACGATCATTTGATTTTTTGCAGGAGCACCAACCAAAACTTCTCCTTTTTGGGTAAACGCTACTATAGAAGGTGTTGTCCTACTACCTTCTTGGTTTTGTATAACCACAGGTTTACCACCTTCCATAATAGCAACAACAGAGTTCGTTGTACCTAAGTCAATACCTATTATCTTCTCTGGCATAAAAATACCTCCTTAAAAAAAAATACATCCTCCTCGTAATACTCTTAACTACGAGGAGGAAGAAACACCCCCATCCCCAACATCCCCAGATTCAGGAGATCTATTCTCTTCATTATTTTTTTTCTTTCTCCTCTTCTGAACTTTTACTTTTGCAGGCCTTATAACCTGATCATACATCTTATAAGCTTTTGTGTATTCCTTTACTACAATATCTTTCTCATCTTCTCCCTCAACCTCCTCAACTTCTATCACCTCACTTATACTAGGATCAAAAATCCTTCCTTCAACATCAACCTTAACTACACCATACTTAAGAAGAATATTTATAAGTTCCTTATGAATAAGTTTTATACCTACAAATAGGTCTTTAATATTGTCACCTAAGTCAGTATTCTCTATAACCGAAACCGCTCTATCAAAGTTATCAATTATCGGTAAAAGATCCAATATCAGATCCTTATTCGCAAAACGAGTATATTCTATTTTCTCCTTGCTAACTTTCTTCTTGTAGTTATCAAAATCAGCAGCTAACCTCTTAATTAAATCCTCATACTCCTTTATCTTCTTATCTTTCTCAGCTATTTGCTGTTTTAAAGAATCGATAAAATCCTTTATTTTCTTCAGTTTGTCATCCTTTCTCTGATCAACACTCTCAGTACTTAACTCTTCACCAGCTTTAACTCCTTCCTCTATTTGAATACCGTGGCTATCTATAAACTCCTGTTGAGATGATAAACTCTTATTTTCTTCAACCGAATTAACTTCGTTAGCAATTTTATTTACCTCTTCCCTCTCCATATTACAATTTCCTCCACTTATTATACATGCAAATGTTATGCCAGTTTATTCAAAAATACCCCAGAAAACAATAATTAGTACCTAATAATTAATACTAAAAAACTTTATGTGATAACTATTAAAAACATCTATCTTTTTGCATCACACATCAATTTGGTTACTGAAACATCTATAACTATAGTGTATACAAATTATACGCTATATAATAAATATACAACTTCTATCAATTTTTGGTTTTGTGTAGATGTTATACTTATTTAATAAGAATATCATCAATCACCTACCATAAATTATCTTTCCACATATTATCAATAGAGTATGCTTCAAAAACGTCTACTTAAAGTCCTTCAAAAACATGTCTAGAAATTCTAATTTTTTTAAAGCCCTACTTGATTAAAGTAGGTGTTTAATAACCTAATCTGTAGCAGACTTCTTTTATTAACAAAAAAATTCTTGCATAGATACACCTTAATGAAAAATATTTTTTTATAAAATATAAATACCATAAAAGAGCTTATCTGAATAGTCTTTAGGAAGGATGCGCTAAAAATATTACTTTACTTAAAAATTAGTGATTGGGTAAGATAAGCTATCTGCATTATAATGTAATTTATGAAGTAAGAATCGATATGGAAATCATTGAAATTTCGAAAATCATAGCTAAAGAAAATAAAACAATACAATATATTTAAGAAAAAGGACTATTAAAGAAACTTGACAACTGCCTCCGGTGTGGTTAGTAAGAATACAGGAAAAGCGAGATGACAAAAGATAAAGTGCTATTAATGCGAAAAAGAATGAGGAATAATAAAGAAACATATTAGAAAAGGATTAAAATTGCCTTTGGGGAAAAATAGTGATAGCAATCAAATTATTTGAGTTAAAGATAAAAACATTACAAGCGTCAAAGCAATTGAATGTTGATTATGATAAGGTCATAAAGATATACGATATGTTGAGGAAGGAGATATATTGCTAACTTGAAGGGAAAGAGTCAAAATTTATATGGGAAATTGATGTAGATGAGAGTTATTTTAGGGATAAAAGGTTGTTGAGCAAGTAACAAGATTCTGGTGTTTAGTGTATTAGAGTGCGATGATAAGGTGAGAGTAAAAATTGTAACGGATGTAACAGCCAAGACGTTGTTTAGGTTAGCAATAAAGAAAGTAAACGAGGTAGTATGATCCATAAGGTTTGGCGATGGTAAGGTATACATTGATGGTATTGAAGGTTTTTTGGAGTTATGGCAAGGAGTGATTATTGAAACATCATGGTGTATCGAAGGGAAAATTCCTTTGTATTTAGAGGAGATAGAATATAGGTATAATATGAGAGATAATGATATATTTGACAAATTAATTGATTTATTAGGAAGACATAAAAAGATGGTTTATAATAGATAATTACCTAATAATTTTCAAAAATACATTGTTGTAGGAAAGAACGAAAGGATAATAGGCCCAATAAATTAAATTTCTGACACATAACCTAATCATATTTTTAACTACAGCCTGAGTTATAGTTTAAACTGAATTAGGAATCAATAAAAAGATATACGTAATATTCACTAAAGAATACTATTTTTCATCCACGAAAAAACTAAAGGTTTCCTAACAAGTGACGAGAATAGTAGTGAATGCTAGGCAAGGATGCCTGGTAAAAAACATCAAGGAGGATATGTATGATTATTAATCATAACATTAGTTCAATTTTTTCCAACCGTATGGTAAAAACCAAAGGTTGGGACATTGATTCAAACATTGAGAAGTTATCTTCTGGTGTTAAGATCAACAAAGCTGGAGATGATGCTGCTGGATTAGCCGTTTCTGAAAAGATGAGAGCCCAAATAAGAGGTCTTAGACGAGCTGAGATGAATGCAGAAGATGGTATTTCATTTATCCAAGTTGCGGAAGGATATCTCGAACAAACAACAAACGTTCTTCAGAGATTAAGAGAACTAGCAGTTCAAGCATCTAACGGTATTTACACCGATGAAGATAGGCTTTATATTCAAGTTGAGGTTTCTGCACTAATAGCGGAAATCGATAGAATAGCTTCCCATGCCCAATTCAATGGATTGAATCTTCTAACTGGTAGATTCGCAAAGTTCACTGGTGAAAACAGTATTACTGGTAGTATGTGGTTACACATTGGTGCTAATATGGATCAAAGAATCCAAATCTACATCGGCACAATGAATTCACAAGGTTTAGGACTAAAGAATCCTGTTGGCAACCCATTAACTGCATCCTTTATATCTCTATCAACACCAGACAAAGCTAACGCTGTTATAGGTTTAATCGACAAAGCCTTGACAAAAGTTAGCAAACAAAGAGCAGACCTTGGTGCCTACCAGAATAGATTAACTTATGCAGCAAAATCTCTTTTGACTGGTTATGAAAATATGCAAGCCTCTGAATCCAGAATAAGAGATACAGATATGGCTTATGAAATGAGTGATTTCACTAAAAATCAGATATTACTCAACGCTTCTATATCAATGCTAGCTCAAGCCAACGCTAGGCCACAAGCAATACTAGCACTTCTAAGATAAAAAAAGGGGATTCATCCCCTCTCTTCCCTCAAACATTTCACAATCTATTGAAGCTTAATAATCTTCTATCTAACCACATGATCTCATAACTATCTATAATGTGGAAAGAATAAAAAACCCCCATAAATTGGTATCGATAAAACTTTTGAAATAACACAATAGCATTGGTTCTATTTTACTTCTCTATCTATAATCTTATTGATTTTTTCTTCGGATCCTGATAGAGACATTACATACTTTGCATGAGCATACGAATATTTAGCTATAGCTGATGATTCTACATAACTTTTGAAGTTAATAAAAGGAATTTTTGTCAAAAAGAATATTATTGAACCTATAAATACAAATAGAACCCATCCCCCTACAATAGCACCCAAAGATCTATTTATCCATCCTATTCTAAATAAGTCTATTAGGTTTTTAAGCAATAACTGGATTATGAAAAAAACTATAAATGATATAACAATTATAGTAACAATCGCTACGACATAAGAAATATTCTCAGAAACACCAACTCTTCCAAAGAAAACTGACAAAGGTTCACTGAAACTATCAACTACAACAATTGTTACTATAATACCTATCACTAGAACTACTATACCAATAAAACCTTTCCTAATTCCCCAAATTATACCTAACAAAACAATAGATATAACAATTACATCCAAAGAATTCATAATAAAATGATATCTTTAACATCTATATTCTTTCAAGTTATATAAAAAACTATCAGTAAAGTAAGGTAAAAGAATGCAATAAATCGTATAAACCATGCTTGAATCTAAATTTAAGTACTAATTATACATTTATATCACTTTTATAGTATTCCACTAATTCCCTGCAGTTAAATGTATCCACTTCTAAAGCATGGATACGTAAGAAAGCAGTCACTATCCATCATGAGGTTTTAAAAGCTGTCATCCTTAATCTTATATATTCCAAAACCAAAAGGCATATACATAGCCTACAATCAAAATATTAAAAATAACCCAAACTTAATAAGCAAAATAGGAAAGATAACCAGATATCCTCTAGGGAAGATAGATAAAAGGATGGCCCTATGAAATTAGATTTTTAATACAACCTAGAGTTTAAATCACATCAAAATCTTCAATGATTTTTGAAACTTACTTTTGGGAAAGTATATAGTTTGTTAGATAATGTACTTTTTTCCTTAAAAGTAGATACAGAAAGCATTTCAAAAAAGTGATAATTTAAATATAAAATGAAGTTTAAGAGATATTTTTGTTAGTTTCTGAATTTATTTGAAATAAGTTTTGTAATATTTATATAATTTCAATGGTTTTGGGTAGTTATATGAAGAAAGGAATTCATCCTGCTTTGAAGTTATCAAAAGTTAGATGCGGTTGTGGAAATGTTATAGAAATTTTATCTGTTTTTGATGAAGAACACATAGAAGTTTGCTCAAATTGTCATCCTCTTTACACTGGTAAAAAGAAAATAGTTGATACTGGTGGTAGGGTTGACAGGTTTAAGAGGAAATACAAAGTTAGGTAGTTTAGAAGTTTATGTATAAGCTAG